>JAYVME010000062.1:0-2574 GCA_043759115.1 Betaproteobacteria bacterium
GCGGGTGCGACCATTGCCGCCGCCGGGTCCGGCGCGATGCTGCTGGCCGAAGCCGGCCTGCTCGACGGCCATGAGGCCACCACCCACTGGGAGTACGGCAGCGTCATGCAACGGCGCTATCCGCAGGTGAAAGTGCATAGCGGGCGCGCGCTGGTGGTCACCGGCGATGCGCAACGCCTCGTCATGGCCGGAGGCGGCACGTCCTGGGTGGACCTCGTGCTTTTCCTGATCGCGCGGATTGCCGGTGTGCCGATGGCCATGCAGGTTGCGCGTCGCAATCTGATCGACTGGCATGAAATCGGACAACAGCCCTTCGCGCGCCTCGCCCGGTCGCGGCAAGTCGATGATTTGCGTATCGGACAATGCCAAGCGTGGATCGCGGGCCACTATCAGGAATCTTCCCCCGTTACGTCCATGGTCCGCCTGAGCGGCATGGCGGAACGCTCGTTCAAGCGGCGCTTCCAGCAATCGACCGGGATGTCGCCTCTCGAATACGTGCATGCATTGCGGCTGGAGGAAGCCAAGCGCAGGCTGGAAACCAGCCACGAGGCGATCGAGACGATCGCAAAGCAAGTGGGCTACGAGGACGCCGGATTCTTCAGCCGGCTGTTCCGCCGCAACGTCCATCTGACGCCGGCGCAATACCGCCGGCGTTTCGCCTCGCTGCGCCGTTCCCTCGAAACCGGCGAGCCCCAATCCATGAACTGACCGGATCGCGGCTCGGGGCGCGCCGGTATACCATGCCCAGTCATGCGCCGCCCTGCGAACAAACTTGTTGCCCGCCGAAGCGTCCCGGGATTGTCGGGGCGCGAACTCTCCATCCTGGAACGGCTCGATACTCCGCAGAAGATCCAGGCTTATCTCAATGCCATTCCCATCAACCACGAACTGGACGGCGAGACCATTCTCTCGGTTCGGGAAGTGTTACGGCAGCGTCGCGCCCACTGCATCGAAGGCGCATTCCTGGCAGCCTGCGCGTTGTGGGTTCACGGCGCGCCGCCCCTGCTGGTGCACCTCGACTGCGACCTGAGCGACTATCCGCATGTGATTGCCGTATTCCGCCGCGGGCACTGCTGGGGCGCAATCTCCAAGACCAACGGCACGCCGCTGCGCTATCGCGATCCGGTTTACCGCACGCTGCGGGAACTGGCGATGTCGTACTTCCACGAATATTTCAACAAGCGCTATATGAAGACCTTGCGCAGCTACTCGGTGGCATTCGACCTGCGTACCGTCAATCCCGGCCTTTGGATTACGAACGAAGCAGCGTGCGAAGAAATCCACGATCGCCTGGTGAAGGCGCGGCACTATCCCCTGATATCGAAGGCGCAGGAGCGCCTGCTGACGAAGCGCGATCCTTTCGAGCGCAAGGCGTCGAAGCTGGTGCAGTATCCAAAACCACCCAAGGTCGCAAAGACCTAACGTCTACAGATGATCAAGTCTTATCACGAAGACACGAAGAAACACGAAGAAGTGCAAAAGGCTGGAATATAAAATGATGTGCCGAAGTTTGATGCGAAGTTGCAGCGTCAATGCTTATATGCCGACCATGAACGGGCACTTTCGTGTTTCTTCGTGACCTTCGTGCCTCAAGGGAACACCTGTGCCGCTCGCGGCGCGTGGTGAGATTTTCAGCTTGAGGTTGCAGGAGTAACCGTCACTCGGCCAACCACAACCGGCGCCAGCCCTCGTGGCCGAGCTCGCGCAGGGTTGCAATGTTCTTGCGATAGATGGCATTCGTATCCGGGTGGGTGGTGACTGCGCGCTCCACGCTCGATTCGCGCAATAGATGCAGCATCGGATAAGGCGACCGGTTGGTGTAGTTTTCGATGTCATCCGGCCCGGCGTCTTCAAACTGGTAGCGGGGATGGAAGCTCGCCACCTGGATCACGCCTTCAAGGCCAAGTTCGGCAACGGCATCGTCGGCCTGCGCGAGAAAGTCGTTGTAATCGGCAAAATCCGCGAGCACGTGGGGATGGATCAGCAGCGTCGTTTCGCACCGCTCGGGATCGGCCGCATCGAGTGCACGCAATTCCTCCATCAGGTCTTCGAGCAACTGGACAGGTGAACGCGCCGCGCTGACGAAATAGCGGATGCGATCGTGCAAGTAAACCGGCCTGGCGAATGGGCACAGATTGAGGCCGATCACCGCCTTCTCGAGCCAGATACGCGTTGCTGAAACGATTTCTTCAGAGTCGGGACGGTCGGTCATGGGCATAGCACGCGATTCTATCTGCCTACACCCAACACGGATACCCTACGGGCGAAGCGGGTCGGAGTACGTTTTCAGGCGCAGAGGACGCAGAGAAAAACGAAGAAGAGAAGAATTGAATGGAAATGCACCGACATTTGAAGCCCAATAGTTACATTAGTGTCAGTGGTGCTAGGACACTCCACTCTCCCATCGAACTTATCACGTCAAGCCTTACTTTGCGTCCTCTGCGTCTCTGCGTTGGGTGGAGAGGTCGAGTAGCGCAAGACGCTCCGTGAGGCATTCACTTTCGCCTACGGCGAAGTCACGGCATACGCCAGGCCGGCGCTCATAGATCCGGCACAACATCGTCATCCGGTCGA
>JAYVME010000063.1:0-6150 GCA_043759115.1 Betaproteobacteria bacterium
CGCTCGACGCCTTCGCCGGACGAGATTTTGCGCACGATGAACGCGGAATTGAGCCCGCGGCTTTTCTTGGCAATCACCACGCCCTCGTAGGCCTGCACGCGCTTGCGGTCACCCTCGACCACCTTGACGTTGACCACCACCGTATCGCCCGCTTTGAATTCCGGAATGGTTTTTCCGAGACGGGTAATTTCTTCGCTTTCGAGCTTCTGTATAAGATCCATCGTCACACTCCACTGAGTTCCTGCTTGAATTCTTCGAGCAACCTCTTCTCGTCTTCCGACAGCACGCGCTTACTGAACAAATCCGGCCTGCGCTGCCACGTTCTACCCAACGCCTGCTTTAGCCGCCAGCGGCCGATCCCGGCATGGTTGCCCGACATCAATACCGGCGGCACCGCCTGTCCTGCGTACGTCTCGGGCCGCGTGTAATGCGGACAATCGAGCAACCCGTTTACAAACGAATCCTGGTTCGCCGATTCGGCGTCCCCCAACACGCCCGGCAACTGGCGCACGACGCTATCGATCACCACCATCGCCGCCAGCTCGCCGCCCGAGAGCACGTAATCTCCAATCGAGATTTCGTCGTCGACTTCGCGCATTGCCACGCGCTCATCAATGCCTTCATAGCGTCCGGCCAACAACACCATTCCCTGCTGTCCCGCCAATTCAATCACCGTCTGGTGATTGAGCAACCGTCCCTGCGGCGTCAGGTGTATCACGCGCGGCTCTTTCACACCCGCGCTTTTCTGCCGCTGCCGCGCCGCCGCCAGCGCGCGGCCGACGGGTTCGGGCATCATCACCATTCCCGGTCCGCCCCCATACGGCCGGTCATCGACCGTGCGGTATGCGTTCTGCGCGAAGTCGCGCGGATTCCACGCGACCAGCTGATAAATCCCTTTTTCCCGCGCCCGGCCAATGACGCCCGCTTCGGCCACCACATCGAACATCTGCGGGAACAACGTTATTACGTCGAACTGAAGCATCAGTAGTCCCGGCCCCAGTCCACAGCGATCACACCCGCCGCGACATCCACTGCCTTAATCGCATCGGCGATGAACGGTATCAGTATTTCGCGCGCTTCATCACGCTTGTCACCGCGCTTCTCACCACTATCACCCGCCACCACCAGCACGTCATTCGCACCGGTTTGCACGATGCGGGCAACGCGCCCCAATTCGTGCTGCTCCATGTTAACAACCTTCAGACCGATCAGATCGGCCCAGTAATACTCGTTGCGCGCGGCGGCTGGCAACTGTTCGCGCGGCACACCGATTTCAAGACCCTTCAGCGCGGCGGCGGCCTCACGGCTGTCCACACCCGCCAACTGCGCCACCAGCGTGTTGCTGTGTAACCGCGCCGCGACGACCGGCGTCTCGCGCCAATCGCCATCGCGCCCCAGCCACCACACGGGGTAATCGCACAGATTCCCCGGTTGCGCTGTGAGCGTGTAAATCCTGACCCAGCCCTTGACTCCAAACGGAGCGGTTACCCGCCCCATCACCACCATGCGCTCAGGCAGCGGGTTTCGCGGCAAACTGCTTGACGAGGCGTGCCGCCGTGTCGCTAATCTGCGCACCCTTGCCCTGCCAGTAAGTGAGCCGCTCGGCTTGATAGCGGAACGTCTCCTGGCCGGCCGGCGCTTTGGGGTTGTAAAAACCGATGCGCTCGATGAAGCGGCCATCGCGCGCGCGCTTCGAATCGGCGACCACCAGATTAAAAAACGGACGCTTTTTGGCGCCGCCACGTGCCAGTCTGATTACTACCATGGTAAATGCAACCCTGAAAATGCGGAAAGGGCGTGATTTTACGCTAGTTTTTGACCTTAGCGCAAGGTAAGAACCGAGTACGGCGAACGGCAATTATCCCGCGTCCCGCCACCCACGCGATAAATCTAAGACATTGATCCGAAAATGGAAAGTGCTTGAGGTTCGCAGCGGCAGCACGCCGGACCCCGTTTAACGCATGCCGCCGGGCAACATCCCCTTCATCGAACGCATCATCTTGGCCATCCCGCCTTTAGCTATCATCTTCATCATCTTCTGCGTCTGCTCGAACTGCGCGAGCAGGCGGTTGACCTCCTGCACGCTCACGCCAGCGCCGGCGGCGATGCGGCGCTTGCGGGAAGCTTTGAGCAATTCGGGCCTGGCGCGCTCCTGCCGCGTCATCGAGTTGATGATACCCTCGATGCGGCGGATCTGGCGGTCGTCCATCTGCGCCTTGCCGGCCGCCTGCGCCAGTTGCCCCGGCAATTTGTCGAGCATGGCCGCGACCCCGCCCATTTTTTTCATCTGCCCGATCTGCTGCTTGAAATCCTCGAGATCGAACCCTTTGCCCGACTTCAGCTTATGCGCGAATTTCTCCGCCGCGTCGTGATCGACGGTGCGTTGCGCATCTTCGATCAGCGACAGCACATCGCCCATGCCGAGGATGCGCGACGCCATGCGATCCGGGTGAAAGACTTCAAACCCGGCGAGTTTTTCACCGACGCCGGCGAACTTGATCGGTTTGCCGGTGACCTGCCGCACCGAAAGTGCCGCGCCGCCGCGCGCATCGCCGTCGAGTTTTGTCAGCACAATGCCCGTGAGCGGCAGCGCATCGGCGAAGGCTTTCGCCACGTTGACCGCGTCCTGACCCTGCATCGAATCGACGACGAACAGCGTTTCAATCGGCTTCAACGCCGCGTGCAGCTCGCGGATTTCGCGCATCATCGCGTCGTCAATCGCAAGACGCCCCGCGGTGTCGACGATCAGCACGTCGTGATAATGCCGGCGCGCGAAATCCAGCGCGGAAGCCGCGATGGCGGCGGGTGGGTCGCCGCTTGCCGATGGGAAAAAATCGACTTCGATTTGCGCGGCGAGCGTTTTCAATTGCTCGATCGCGGCGGGGCGGTAAACGTCGCAACTTGCCAGCAGGACTTTCTTTTTCATCTGCTCGCGCAGCATTTTCGCGAGCTTGCCGCTGGTCGTCGTCTTGCCGGACCCCTGCAGGCCCGCCATGAGGATCACCGCGGGCGGGGTCGTCGCCAGATCGAGCGCCGCGTCGGTCTGCCCCATCAGCGCTATGAGCTCGCGATGCACGACACCCACCAGCGCCTGGCCCGGCGTCAGACTGCCCATCACTTCCTGGCCGAGCGCGCGTTCGCGCACCTGCGCGATGAAGTCGCGCACCACCGGGAGTGCTACGTCGGCTTCGAGCAGCGCCATGCGCACTTCGCGCAGCGCGTCCTGAATGTTGGTCTCGGTCAGCCGCGCTTCGCCGCGCAGCGTCTTCATGACCTGCGACAACCGCCCTGTCAGACTTTCAAACATGCCGGAATCACCTTTAGGCGCATGCGGCAGGGATGCAATCTACTGGTGTAAACTGACTGCCAACGACCATGCCAGACTTCATATTCTATCCGATCACCTCGCTGATGTACACGGCGCTTGCCGTGTATTTCTGGCGCACGCGTTGGACGGCCGCCGCCACGTCAGTGCCGCGCGCCGCGTCAGGAACGCTTGAACATTTCCTGGTCATGGTACCGATGACGTTGCATGGGGTGCTGCTGTATCAGGCGGTGTTCGCCGGCGACGGCGTGCATCTGGGCATCGGCAATGCGATATCCACGATAGTCTGGCTGACGGTCGTGATTTACTGGCTAGGCAATCTGTACTACAACGCGGAAGGGCTGCAGGCGATGGTAATGCCAGTGGCGGCAGTCTGCGTGCTGCTGCCCGCGTTGTTTCCCGTTGCGCGCGCGCTGCCGAATACCGAACTGGCTGCGTTCAAGGCGCACCTGCTGATTTCGATGGTCGCCTACAGCCTGTTTACCATTGCATCGCTGCATGTGCTATTGATGGCGCTGCTCGAGCGCCGGCTGCATGGCGGCGAACTGCCGGCCGCGCTGCAGAAACTGCCGCCGCTCTTGACCATGGAAACGCTGTTGTTCCGCATCATCGCCGCCGGTTTCGTGCTGCTGACGCTGACGCTCGCGAGCGGCATCGTGTTTTCCGAGGAATTGTTCGGCAAAGCGCTACGCTTCAACCACAAAACCGTGTTCGGCATCCTGTCATGGCTCATTTTCGCGGCGTTACTCGGCGGCCGCGCGCTCTATGGCTGGCGCGGACGCATCGCGGTGCGCTGGACGCTGACCGGATTTCTGATGCTGGTACTCGCCTACGTCGGCAGCAAGTTCGTGCTCGAAGTCATTCTTGGAAGAGCGTGAGGAGTGAGGCGTCAGGCGTGAGGTGCAATACCTTGAGTTTTCTCCTCACACCTCTCGCCTCTCGCCTCACGTCGCACTGATGGACGACATCCCCTTATCGACGCAGTTCGCCGCGCTGGGAATTCTGCTGCTGATGTCCGCCGTTTTCTCGATTGCGGAAACCAGCATGATGGCGCTGAACCGCTACCGGCTCAAAGCGCTCGCCAAGCTCGGCAACCGGGGAGCGATAATTACCACCGAACTCCTGGCGCGCACCGATCGCCTGCTCGGCGTAATCCTGCTCGGCAATAATCTGATTAACGCCGCTGCCGCAGTGCTCGTGAGCGTAATCACCGTGCGCCTCTTCGGCGAGAACCAAGTTGCCCTCGCGCTCGGCACGCTCATTGTGACTTTTTTGATTCTGGTGTTCTCCGAAATCACGCCGAAAGTGGTGGGCGCCGCCTACGCCGAAAAAATCGCGCTGCCGCTGGCGTTTGTGCTCAAGCCGTTACTCAAAGCGCTTTATCCGTTAGTCTGGTTCGTCAATCTGTTCGTGCAAGCGCTGCTGTGGCTGCTGCACCTGAAGCCTGCAAGCGCGGCTGACAACAAAATGACGCCCGACGAATTGCGCACGCTGGTGCTCGAAGCCGGCAACTACATCCCGAAAAAGCACCAGAGCATACTGCTCAATCTGTTCGATCTCGAAAGCATCACGGTCAACGACGTCATGACCCCGCGCAACCAGATCGAGGCCATTGATATCGACGCGGCGCCGGAAGTCCTGCGCCAGCAAATCGCCACCGCCCACCATCGCCGGCTGCCGGTATACCAGGGGCAGCCCGATAACATCATCGGCAGCATTTTGGTGCGCAAACTGCTGACGGTACGCCAGGACGACGGGATCAGCGGCGAGCACCTGCGCGAATTCATGCGCGAGCCGTATTTCATACCCTCGGGGACGCCGCTATTCACGCAGCTGCAGCAGTTCCAGGAACACCAGGACCGCCTGTGCTTCGTCGTCGACGAATACGGTGAACTCATGGGGCTCTTGACGCTCGAAGACATCGTCGAGGAGTTGATCGGTGAATTCGCCACGCATTCGCCGCTGCAGTCCGGGCGCTTTCATCGACAGCCTGACGGCGCCTACCTCGTCGAAGGCGGCAGCCTGTTGCGGGAACTGAATCGCAAGCTTGGCTACCGTTTTCCGCTCGACGGGCCGAAGACGCTCAACGGCCTGATACTGGAGCACTTGCGGGATATTCCCGAACCCGCCACCAGCGTCAGAATCGCCTGCCATCGCATGGATATCGTCCAAACCCAGGATCGCGTCGTGAAAGCGGTGCGCCTTGCCGCGCCGACCGACGCGACCGTCAACCCGACCAGCGGGCACTAACCCGCGTCCAAGTGCCTTTACAAAGCAAACGCACACGGGCATTATTGTGCAGACATGCAATCTAACCGATTGGTTAGATTGGATTTATGGGAGAAACATGATGGCGACCACAGCCGCGACTGCCTCTAAGAAAGACGTCAAGGAATTCAGCTATTCCTGGAGCGGCACCGACAAGTCTGGCAAGACGCTGCGCGGTGAAATGAAAGCCGGTGGCGAAGCCGTCGTCAATGCGATGCTGCGTCGTCAGGGCATCAAGGTTCTCAAGGTCAAGAAGCAATCGGTACGCCGCGGCGGCAGCATCTCCGACAAAGACATCACGCTGTTCACGCGCCAGCTCGCGACCATGCTCAAATCCGGCGTACCGCTGCTGCAGGCGTTCGATATCGTCGGCAAGGGCCACAGCAACGCGGCGGTGCAGAGGCTCCTGATGGACATCAAGACGGAAGTCGAGACCGGCTCAAACCTCAAGTCTGCGTTCGAGAAGCACCCGCTCCACTTCGATGCGCTGTTCTGCAATCTGGTCGGCGCCGGCGAACAGGCCGGCATTCTCGACAGCCTCCTCGACCGCCTGGCGA
>JAYVME010000064.1:0-2566 GCA_043759115.1 Betaproteobacteria bacterium
CGATGCGAAGGAATGTCATGGGAAAGACTTGGTATGTGCCCGGATTTCTTTTTGCGCTTTTCATGCGGGCGTGTTTTCCCGAAGCTGCGTTCGCGCAGGATTTTCCGCAAAGGCCGGTGCGCTTTGTGATCCCGTTCCCCCCGGGCGGCGCAACCGACGGACTCGCGCGCGTGCTCGGCGAGAAAATGTCGGAAGCGTGGAAGCAGCAGGTCGTTATTGACAACCGTGGCGGCGCCGGCGGCAACATTGCTGCCGAGATCGTCGCGAGGGCGCCTGCGGATGGATACACGATCATTATCGTCGGCCTGTCCCACGCTGCGAATTTGAGTCTTTATTCGAAACTGGGCTATGACCCCGTGAAAGACTTCACACCGGTTTCTCAGGTGGTCTCCATAAATACTTACCTCGTGGCCCATCCGTCGCTCCCGGCGAATTCCGTAAAAGAACTGCTCGCGCTGGCCACGGCGCATCCGGGGACCATCAATTATGCGTCGGGCGGCAACGGCAGTTCTCCGCATATGGCGATGGAACTGTTTAAAAGTCTGGCGAAGGTGGATCTCGTTCACGTGCCGTACAAGGGTACGCTATCAGTCATCGGAGTTTTACAGGGCGAAGCGTCGCTGCTTTTCGAGAACCTCATTTCGGTGGGCGCGCACGTCAAGGCAGGTCGGTTAAAAGCGCTCGCGGTGGGCGCTTCAAAGCGCTCTGCCGCCATGCCTGAAGTCCCGACGGTTGCTGAAGCGGGGGTTGCGGGCTACAACATGGTTTTGTGGTTCGGGGTGCTTGCGCCCGCAGGGACACCTAAGGCTGTAATCGCGAAGCTACACGGCGCGATCGTAAATACGCTGAAGATGCCGGATGTGAAAGCACGGTTGGCGACGCAGGATGCCGACCCCATCGGCAGCACGCCAGGAGACTTCGACAAGTTCATCAAGGCGGAAATCACGAAGTGGGGCAGGGTCGTGAAGGAAGCGCGCCTCAAAATCGATTGAGTCTGCGCAGTCATCGCGTGCGTAGCGAATACGTGATCGGGCTGCCGTTGGAAGCTGATCCTGATGTCGCCGCGGCGCTGCGCATGGCATGAGCGCGGCAGGGGCATACCTGCTGCCTAAAATCCGGCGACCTTAGCCGCAGGGCGCTTGGCGTCTGCCAATCCCGCTTTATGCGGCGGGCGTCGCGTCGACGATGACAACTTGATCGCGCGCGCGCTTCCGATTTACTATCTGGTGTGCGCGCGATTGCGGATAGAATTGACGCCCGCAAGCGGATGGATTGAATTGTGCAGCGCGTTACGCGGGAGTAACCGCCTGGTATCAGACAACAATCGGAGTATCGCCGCCCTGCTCGTGAGCAAACTTTTGAATACAACCTGCCTGGTCGTTGCGCTCGCGTGCTCACTTGGCGCAGCGGCGCAGGATTATCCGGCCAAGTCGGTACGCGTGATCGTGCCGTTTGCGCCAGGCGGCACGTCCGACTTCGTTGCGCGCATCTTTGCGTCCGCGCTGTCGAAGGAGCTGGGACAACAGTACGTAATCGACAATCGAGGCGGGGCCGGCGGCACTATAGGCGCTGACCTCGCCGCGAAATCGCCTCCCGACGGCTACTCGTTGCTGCTCTACAATATCGCCATGGCGTTCGGCCCGGCGCTCTACACGACGCTGCCCTACGATCCGGCCAGCGACTTTGCGGGGGTAAGCTCACTCGGTTCAGCGCCCAGCGTGCTGCTGGTGAACCCGTCGCTGCCCGTACGCTCGCTTGCGGAATTTCTCGCGCTCGCGCGCGCCCGTCCCGGCGAGCTCAATTACGGTACCGGCGGCGTCGGTTCGTCCGGGCACCTGGCCGTCGAGTTGCTGCAGAGCCTCGCCAAAGTGAAATTCACGCACGTGCCCTACAAGGGTGGTGGACCCGCGTTTGCTGCGACAATCAGCGGCGAAGTAGCATTCCTGATCGAAACTGCGGGCCCGGTGGTGCCGCAAATTAAATCCGGCCGGCTGCGGGCGCTCGGTATTACGAGTGCCCAGCGCCTGCCGATGCTGGCCGACGTGCCCACCATCGCCGAGGCGGGAGTCAAGGATTATGCATATACGACGTGGTACGCGTTGTGGGCGCCCGCGAAAACGCCGCCGGCAATCGTCAACCGGCTCAATCAGGCGGTCCAAAAAGTATCGGCCCTGCCCGACGTGCGCACGAGCCTGCAGAATTCGGGCATCGCGCCAGACCCCTCAACGCCGGCGCAACTCGACGAGCGCGTGCGCTCGGAACTCGCGAAGTGGAACAAAATCATTCGCGAAGCGGGGATCAAGGCGCAATGAATCTCACCATCGACGTCAGGAGAAATCGCAATGGCTAGTCTGGTTGGCAAGACCGCTCTCGTAACAGGTGCTGCGCGTGGAATCGGCGCGGCAATTGCGGTGGAACTCGCGAAGCGGGGCGCCTGCGTATACGTTGCCGCAAACGAGCTGGAAGATCACCTGAGGAAAGTGGTGAGAGCCTGCAATGATGCCAACCCGTCCGCGCAGGCGAAGCATGGGATATTCGATTTTTTCAAGCAGGGGGACCCGGAGAA
>JAYVME010000065.1:0-2551 GCA_043759115.1 Betaproteobacteria bacterium
CTTCCGGCGCCGGTGAATACCTTCAGCGCCGTATAGAGCCGCGTCAAACCCTGCTTTGCGTCCACGAGAATCGCGTCGGAGTAGTTCAGCGGACTGCGGTAATGGGAGCGCACCACGAAAAAGCGCACCACCTCCGCGTCGTACCGGGCCAGAACCTCGCGCACGGTAAAGAAATTTCCGAGCGACTTCGACATCTTCTCGTTATCCACGCGCACGAAGCCGTTGTGCATCCAGTAGTTCACGAACACATGTCCGTGTGCGCCCTCGGATTGCGCGATCTCGTTTTCGTGGTGCGGAAACTGAAGATCCTGTCCGCCGCCGTGAATGTCGAAATGTTCGCCGAGATAACGCTCGCTCATGGCCGAGCACTCGATGTGCCAGCCGGGACGGCCCTTGCCCCAGGGCGAATCCCATGAAGGTTCACCCGGCTTGGCCGATTTCCACAGCACGAAATCGAGCGGATCGCGCTTGCTCGCATCCACTTCGACGCGCTCCCCCGCTTTCAATTCGTCGAGCGATTTGCCGGAAAGTTTTCCGTAGCCGCGGAATTCACGTACGGAGTAATAGACATCGCCATTGCCCGCCTGATACGCGTAGCCTTTCTTCACCAACTGGCCGATCAAGTCGAGCATCTGCTGGACGTTATCAGTTGCGCGCGGCTCGATGTCCGGCTTCAATACGCCGAGGGCGGCAGCATCTTCATCCATCGCGCGTATGAAACGCCCGGTGAACGCATCGATCGGCTCCCTGTTTTCCGCCGCACGGCGGATGATCTTGTCGTCGATGTCGGTGATGTTGCGCACATAGATCACGTCAAATCCCATGGCGGCGAACCAGCGCTTTGCGACGTCGAAGACGACCATTACGCGCGCGTGGCCAAGGTGGCAATAGTCGTACACCGTCATGCCGCATACGTACATGCCGACCTTGCCCGGCGTGAGCGGCACAAAAGTTTCTTTTGCACGGGACAGTGAGTTATATATCTTCAACATCGGAGTGCCTGGATTGCATGCCGGCGGGCTTAAGCTATTGCAGCCCGCGCGGCGTTATTTTTCATTTTCAGATTGTGGACAGAAGCGCGCTGCTGGTAGAATCTGCTATTAATTACAATCACCTACCGTTTCTTATTGAGGTAAAGTTTAACACATGAGCCGAATTCCACTCCTGGCGCTGGGGGCCGCTCTGCTGCTGGTATCGCAGATGCAGGGCGGATTTGCCGCCAACAGCTACGAAGACGCCAGCAAACTGTTCAAGCAGGGCAACTACGCCGGCGCGCTGGAGAAGATCGAAACGGTCATCACTGCCAATCCCCGCGACGCCCGTGCGCGTTTCCTCAAAGGCCTGATCCTCACCGAGCAGAACAAGCCGGCTGACGCGATCAAGGTGTTCAGCTCGCTGACCGAGGACTATCCGGAACTGCCCGAACCTTATAACAACCTGGCCGTGCTGTACGCCTCTCAGGGTCAGTACGACAAGGCGCGCAATTCGCTTGAGATGGCGATCCGCACGCACCCGAGCTATGCAATCGCGCACGAGAACCTGGGCGACGTTTACGCCAAAATGGCGAGCGAGGCTTACGACAAGGCGCTGCAACTGGATCGCAGCAATGCCGCCGCGCAGACCAAGCTGGCGATGATCAAGGATCTGTTTTCCGGCAGCGTGGTGCCGGGCAAGGGTTCGGCGGAGACGGCCGAATCCGCAGTTACCGCTGCGACTACCCCGGCAACGACCGAGAAACCGGCAACTGCCCCCGCCAAGCCCGCAGCGCAAGCCGCGAAGTCGGATACGGATGCCGTGCTGGCTGCCGTCAATGGCTGGGCCAAGGCATGGTCGAGCAAGAATGCCGATGCCTACCTGGCGTATTACGCACCGAACTTCCAGGTGCCGGGCGGCGAAGCGCGGGCCAGCTGGGAAACCACCCGGCGTGATCGCATTGTCAGACCCAAGTTGATCGAAGTGACCGTCGGCTCGCCTAAAGTTTCTTTCGACGCCAACGGCCGCGCCATCGTGAAGTTCCGCCAAGGGTACAAGTCCGACGCATTGAGCACCTCCGGAGCCAAGACGCTGACGCTGGTGAAGAACAATGACCACTGGCAGATCGTGCAGGAGCGAATGAACTAGTGGACGGCCCGATACGCAGCTATCAGGCAGGCTCCCGCCAGACCCTGCTGCAGGCGCTGGTGGCAGTCATTGCCGCCGGCGCGTCCTATGCCTGGGCGATGAACATCACCCCGGCACCGATTTCGCGCCAGGTTACCGCGCCCGAAGCCATGCTGGTCCGTGCGTTGCTCGATATTCGCGACAGCAAGTTTTCCTCAGCTTTCGATCAAATCGACCATCTGCTTCTCTCCAATCCGAATTTCCGCCTGGCGCAACTGGTCAAGGGCGATCTGCTGCTCGCGCGCACCCGGCCGCTCAATTCCATCGGCAATGCTTCGGGCGGATCTGCCGAACAGGTTGCGGGATTGCGCGACGAAGCGAGGGCGCGACTGGTGCGGTCGCAAATCGAGCCGACCGATCTGGCGCCCCGCTATCTGCTGCAACTGCCGGA
>JAYVME010000066.1:0-6108 GCA_043759115.1 Betaproteobacteria bacterium
CTCCAGATCGTGGGTGATGAACACCACCGACTTGCGGTCGGCCGACCACAAATCGAGCAATTCGTTTTCCATCAACTGGCGGGTCTGGATGTCGAGCGCGGAGAACGGCTCGTCCATCAGCAATATCTTCGGATCGAGAATCAGCATCTGCGCGAGCGCCACGCGCTTTTTCATGCCGCCCGACAATTGATGCGGATAACGGTTGCCATGCGCGGAGAGGCCCACGCGCGCGAGCCACGCATGCACGCTCTCGCGCACGAGTTCTTCGGCGACGCCACGATAGCGCAGCCCGAGCGCGACGTTGTCATACGCGGACAGCCACGGCAGCAGCGCATCCGACTGAAACATATATCCGGCGTGCCGGTTGATGCCGGCCAGCGGCTGACCCAGCGCGCGCACCTCGCCGGCGGACGACGCAAGCAGGCCCGCGGCGATGTTGAGCAGAGTCGATTTGCCGCAACCCGTGGGCCCGACCACCGACACGAATTCACCGGCGGCCACCGTCAGCGTCGTATCGCGCACCGCCGTATAAGTCTTGCCACCTGCGCCGCTGGCGACGAAGGTGACGGAAATATTAGATAACGCGAGTGCGGGTGCGGATTCCATGAGACTGGGGATTATAGCGGCGCCGGAGTTTTGCTGTCCCTCATCCCGGCATCAGGCACTGTTTCAATTTGGCCTATTGAATAATGTCTTTGCCACGGGCAAATGGCCGCTAACGACGTTAGCGGAAGGTCGCGACTCCCGAAAGCGGCCGTTTACCAGGAGAAATAAACCAACTCTGACGACGTCGCGCCTGTGCCCGGTTCATCCGGTCCGGTGCGCCGGACAAGCAAAAGGGCTGCGGAGTTTCCGTAACGCACGCAACGGATTCATAACGCTCTTCATCCAGCCCTGCCAATCTCAGCCGGGGAAACTTCCCGGCCTACTGCGCAAGATGCTCACCGGATAAATGAGCATACCGACGCACCATCCCGGCCGATTCCCAACCGCCCAACTCTTGCAACACAGGGAGCGGGGTTCCCATTTCCTGTACACATCTAGGTGATATTGCGTACGTAAACATTCATATACCATTCCTATGAACGTATGCGTTACCATCGAGTCAGTTTAGGTATAGCCAGTTTGCCGGGCGATTCCAAGCGTAACGGGAGGGATATACGCATGAAATCCTACGAAAATTTACCAGCGTTTTTGGCCGGAACCGTGGTGTTTATGCTCGCGGGATACACTGGCGAGCCAGCACGAGCAGGCGAATTTCCGGAGAAGCCCATCCGCCTGATCATTCCGTTTCCGCCCGGTGGCAGTAACGATGTTCTCGGCAGGTATGTCGGCATCAAGCTCGCGGACCGCCTGGGCGAGCAAGTCGTGATCGACAATCGCGGCGGGGCCAACGGCATAATCGGCGCCGATCTGGCGGCGCGATCCGACCCCGACGGTTACACCCTGCTTATGATCTCCACATCCTGGGTGATGAATGCTGCCGTTCGTCCGCTGCCTTACGACGTGGAAAAATCATTTGACCCGATCGCAACGGTAGGATCTTCTCCAAACTCGATCGTGGTCAACCCCGACTGGGGGGTAAACACGGTACAAGATCTCGTCAGCCGCGCGAAGGCAAGACCCGCCTCGATTTCCTATGGTTCGACGGGGGTTGGAGGATTTAATCATTTCGGCGGCGAGCTGTTCAAGATGATTACCGGGACTGATCTGATAATGGTGCCCTACCGGGGCGGGGGACCGGCGATGATCGACGTGATGTCGGGTCAGATTCCAATGATGTTCAGTTCCATTACCCAGGTTTTGCCTTTGGTGCGTCAGGGAAAACTTAAAATCATCGCAGTCGGGTCGACCAAACGCAGCCCCGTGCTGCCCGATATTCCGACGGTGGCGGAGTCGGGTTACCCTGATTATGACGTGAGCGTCTGGTGGGGAATCGCCGCACCGGACGGCGTACCGAAGCCGGCAATGGCAAAACTGCACAAGGAGATGACGGCTGTGCTGGACGATCCGCAAACGAAAAGACGGCTGCTTGCCGACGCTGCGGAACCTTTATCGATGACGCCGTCCGAGTTTCGCAAGATGATCAGTGCCGACATCAAAAAATGGCGCGACGTCGCAAAACAGGCCGGAATAGTCGTGAAATAAAACAACATTGTTCCGCCCGGGCCGCAGGTGCTGCCAGTTGAGCGTCGAATCCCCAAATCCGGCGCGAGGCGGCGCCAACGCGGCCATCATCGAGGAGAAAATAGTATGAAGTTCGTAACGATTTCATGCGGCCTCGCGGCCTTTGCCCTCGCGAGCGCCGCAACGGCGTACGCGCAGCCCGCCGAATCCGTCGCCGCATACCCCAGCCGGCCCGTGCGCATGATTATCCCCTTCGCGCCCGGCGGCGCTTCCGATTTCATTGGCCGCATACTTCAGCCCAAGCTTGGCGAGGCGCTTGGCCAGCAGGTGGTGATTGACAACCGTTCGGGTGCTTCGGGGAATATCGGGGTCAGAGTTGCGGCAGAATCCACACCAGACGGCTACACTTTGTTGCTCGGTAATGTCAGCGCCATGGGGATCAACCCGAGCATGTTTCCCAATTTCCCGGTGCGGGCAATGAGTGATTTTGTCGGAATCTCGCTGGTGGTGGATGTGCCTGGCGCGCTGGGTGTGTATGGTGGCCTCCCCGTCGGGAACCTCACGGAGTTTATTGCTTACGCGATGGAGAATAAGGGCAAGCTTGCGTACGGCTCAGCGGGCTACGGTAGTGCCCAGCGAATGGCGTTTGAATACTTTATGAAGACCGCGGGAATCAGTCTGTTGCATGTTCCCTACAAAGGTGGCGCGGGCGCGGCGACGATAGCGACGCTCTCCGGGGAAATCGCCGCCACCATGGTAACGACCGCATCGCTCGTACCGCATATGAATTCGGGAAAAATCAAGATACTCGCCGTGGTCTCGCGACGAAGAATCAAGGCGCTGCCGGATGTCCCAACCATGGTCGAATCGGGGTTCCCTGAACTGAACCTGGGTTCGTGGCAGGGGATCTTCGTGCCCAAGGGCACGCCGAAGCCGATTATCGACAAGTTATTTGGCATTGTGACGAAGGTCGTACATGATCCGTGGGTCGGCGAGCAGTATGAGAGGGTTAGCGCCCAGCAGATCACCAGCGACTCATTGGAAGATTTTGCCTCCTTCATGAAAGAACAAAACGCGTTCTGGGCGAAGGTCATCAAGGAAGTCGGCATCAAGACTCAGTGAACCGGTGGGAACGGGGCCGGCAAGTACGCTCGAATGGGCCTGGCACTGCCGTGGATTCAGGGCAAACGAAACGCCCGCGAAGGAGGAAGACAACATGACAACGCAATCTCTGGTTCGCATAGCCGTCGCATCCGTCGTAAGCCTGCAGATGGTTCAGCCCCCGTGCGCCGGCGCGGCCGATTATCCGGACCGGCCGGTACGAATTGTCGTCGGGTTTGCGCCCGGCGGTGGAACGGACGTCGCGGCGCGCTTTCTTGCCCAGCGGCTCATGGAGATTTTCCCCGGCAGCAACTTTATCGTCGAGAACCGGGCGGGCGCGAGCGGCACCATCGGAGCGGCGTTGGTGGCGAAGTCCCCGCCCGACGGCTATACGCTGTCCGTCGGGACATCGACGACCCACTCGGTGGCGCCGCAAATGCTGCCGAATGTGCCTTATCACCCGGTACGGGATTTTGCGCACATCACCGAGCTTGCGTATTCACCGTTGTTCCTTGTCGTGCATCCGTCGACGCCGATCAAGACCGTCGGCGATCTGATCAAGCTGGCAAAGTCACGACCCAATGACATCAACTACGGTTCAGGCGGTGTCGGCACCACACTGCATATGGCAGGCGAGTTGTTCAAGCTGATGACGGGGACAAAGATGACCGTCGTCGCCTACAAAGGTGAAGCGCCTGCGATCATCGATCTGATCGGTGGTCAGATATCGCTGGTCTTCGGCAACGTCCCGGCGGTACTGAGCCAAGTGCGCTCTGGCAGCTTGCGCGGGGTGGCCGTTACCAGCGCTGAACGAATCTCGAGTATTCCGGAATTTCCAACGGTCGCCGAGTCCGGCGTGCCGGGATTTGAGGCGATTACCTGGTTCGGTTTTTTTGCCCCCGCCGGCACACCGCGGGATCTCGTGAACCGGCTCAACGCCGCCTCGCGCGAAGCGCTGCAACCCGCGGCGGTAAAGGAGAAGCTGCTTTCCCTTGGCATGTATGCCGTCGGCAGCTCGACCGATGAATTTCAAAAGTTCATGGAAGCCGAGTACGTCAAGTGGGGCAAGGTGATCAAGGAGACCGGCCTCACCGCAAAATGATGCGTCGGCGCCGGCGCGTATCCGGCGCGGCGGCTTCGGCGATCTTCCCGTTCCGGCCCCGCGTCAGCGTGAGAAAATGATTGCCGGGGAGGCGTTATGAAACACCGGTCGTTCGGACGCAGCGGCATCAAAGTATCGGAAGTCATGTTCGGCGCCGGCGCCGTCGGCGGCATCCTCATTCACAAGGACGACGCGACGAAGCGCGAAGCGATCCGCCGCGCGCTCGCCGGCGGGATCAACTGGATCGATACGGCCGCGCAATATGGCAATGGCAAGTCGGAAGAAGCCCTCGGCTGGCTGCTGCCGGAAGCCGGGGCGACGCCTTATCTCTCAACCAAGTTCGGTCTCGATGTGGAGAATCTTAAGGACATCCCGGCGCAGATCGAGGAGCGCCTGATGGCAAGCCTCGCCCGGCTCAAGCGTTCATCGGTCGACCTGCTGCAGCTTCATAACCGGATCGGCTCAACGCCCGGTGGTCGCGTAATGACGGTCGAGCAGATCCTCGGCAAGAACGGCGTCGCGGACGGGCTTGAGCGGCTGCGCGAAAAAGGGCTGATCCGCCATATGGGCATAACCGCGATCGGCGAGGCCGCATCGGTTTGCGAAGTGATTGGGAGCAAGCGGTTCGATTCCGCGCAGGTCTATTACAACCTGCTCAACCCCAGCGCGGGCCGGCGCATGCCCAAGGCGTGGACCGGGCAGAACATGGGCGGCATTATCGAGGCCTGTCGGGCCAACAATGTCGCGGTGATGGCCATTCGAATTTTTGCCGCCGGCATCATAGCCACGGATGAGCGGACGGGGCGCGAGAGCGTTCTCACCGCGGACACGAGCATCGCCGAAGACGAACGCAAGTCCGAGGTCGTGTTCGCAGCGATCGGAACCGACCAGGGAACACGCGCGCAGGTCGCGCTGCGCTTTGTGCTGTCGAACCCGGACATATCCTGCGCCGTGATCGGCAGCGCGGAACTGCAGCATATCGACGAAGCGCTGCAAGCAGCCGGGATGGGTCCGCTTGCGGCGCCTCTGCTCGCGCGTCTAGATGCACTGTATGGGAGCGACTTCGGCCGCGTGTAGCAGCTCCGAACCGGCGCCAACTTCTCCGCGAATTGAGCGGCAACGTTTCGCTGTTCTCTCCAATCCGCGGCGTTATTGCGGCGGCCCCGTTCGCAGATAACAGCTACTTACGATATTTCTTCAGCGCTTTTTGCACAAAACTGTTGTCATAGGTTTTCGCGAGATCGATCTTCGCCGCCTGCACCGTCGGCTCGAACGAGTTCAGCACCTTGTAGACATTCTTCGCGCCCTCCATCGTGAACAGGCCGTCGGGCGAATAGCCTTCCATGTTTTTCAAGAGCGCGACCTTGTACATCGTCGGATCGTCGCCGTAGTACTCGGAAGGCACGGTGCCGACCACTTCCTCGGGGCGCGCCTTTTGCAGCCACAGATTCGCGCGCACCATCGCATTGACGACTGCCTGCGCGGTATTCGGATTTTTCTTCACCCAATCGACCGGCGCATAGATACAGCCGGCGTGATACGCGCCGCCATACACATCTTTCATGCCCTTGGCGGTGCGCGTATCCACCACCGTCACCACATCCCCCGCGGCTTCGAGCCGCGCGATGACCGGGTCGAGATTTGAAATCGCGTCGATCTCGCCCTTGCGCATCGCCGCCACCGCGCCGGCGGTGGTGCCGACGCCGATGATCGAGACCGCGTCGGGCTTGAGCCCCTCCTTCGCCAGGAGACTGCTCACCATCATGTTCGTGCTCGAG
>JAYVME010000067.1:0-6102 GCA_043759115.1 Betaproteobacteria bacterium
CGTTACTCATACTCGTCCTTTTCGATCGTTCGGCGCCGCTCATTGGGCCCGGAGATTCTTCAGTCTCTCTTCAGTCTCGCACGGATACGTCCGAATATAGGAAACGTCGCCGCCGCTTCCTTCGCGGTCCGGATCAGCAGACGCGGCAACAAGCCGAAGCCGAGCCCGAACACCGTATGCGGAAATAGCCGCACGTCGATGTATTCGCGCCGCGCCATGTTCCATCCGCGATGCCACGCCATGTCGGTGAGGCAATTGATTTCGTCAAGGTCGCCGCGCTCAAAGGCACGGTCCGCGGTAGCCTCGAACAGCAGGTTTCCGGGACTCAGACGCGCGTGGTTTTCGTCATAGGCAATTTTGATCAGGCAAAGCGACCGCCCCAGGCGTATCGCCAGGTGCGCGGCAATGGGCTTTTCGTCAAGAGACATGAAATGCCATTCAAGCCAACCGAGCCTGGAGGTGTTTTCCGCAAGCCTGTCGTAGAAGCTGCGCAATCGTGCGTCCTGTCCGATGGCTGAGCCGGCACGGCCCTTCCAGCCAGACGCCTCCAGTTGCAGGAAGGAATCGAGATGCTTTGCCGTGGCTCGCTCGGCCGTAAGCCAGTCGAAGCGGAACCTCGCCATGCCCGGTTCTCGCAGGCGGTTGTGCGCCTTGCGCAGGTTGGCGCGGAAGTTTCCGGACAATGCCCCATGATGGTCGCGCCATGCTCCCTTGACAGGCAAGTACGAACCCCAGTTTCGATGGCTGGAGATCAGTGCGAATCGAGTTGGCCTGGTGGTCGCTATCGTCGTGGTCGGCGAACCGCGGGCAACGCCACGCAATGCCATTTCACGCAGGCGCATTCCGGTGAATGAACAAGCCCCCGCCAGGAGGGCCGGCACGACGTCGCTGGCCCAGCGCGCGTCCACGAGCAGGTCGCCGAACGCGGAGTGCTCATGGTAGGGGGTCGATAGTGATTGCATCGTGATCGGCCAGAGGCGGCTTTCGCGGACTACCAGGGGTAGTACCCCTGCCAGGATGTCTCCGTACAGTGCGAGCACGCAGCGAAGGTCGCCATCGGCCGGCAAGAGCGCATAGGCAAAAGCGTCGACCCAGGCGTGTGACATCATCGGTTGCGGCTGCGGCGTCTTGGCGGCAAGCGCGTTCCATTGCGCCGCCCAGGGCTGGGTCGCCTCACGACCGCTGATCCAAAGTATCCGTGGCTGCACGTATCGCCGGCCTATGCGATGGCTGCCGCGCTCGCGCCCGGCGGTGAAGTCGCCAGCTCGATGATTCGAGCATAGATGGGCGCCAGTACACGCGCCGGGGAGTATGACTGCACAGCCGCCTGGCAGCGCCTAGGATCGTAGTCGGTCGGCCGCCGCAAGACGCACAACAGTGCTTCGACGATGCAGGCCGCTGATTGGTCCCGCGAAATCTCGCCAGTCACGCCCGGCACGACAACCCGCTCTATCTCGCCGACTCGCGTTGATACGACCGGCAGTCCACAAGCCAAGGCTTCCAGAGCGCACATTGGCATCCCTTCGAAATTGCTGGCAAGCAGCAGGACGTCGGCTGCCCGATAGTACGCGGGAAGCAAAGCCTGGTTGGTTGCACCTAGCAGGTGAACGCATTCGGTCAGGCCAAGGCGGCGCACGCGTTGCTCGACCGCTGATCGCAGGTTGCCCTCACCGAGCAAGATCAACTGCGCGTCGGGAAACTCCTTGAGTAGCAGCGCGAAGGCGTCAATCACGCGTTCGGGCGCCTTTTGGGGTTGCAGTCGGCCGACGAACAGTATCCAGGGCGCGCGCTCATTCATGCCGTGGTTACGTGCACTCAATTGCGCGCGCAGTCGCGCTTTTGGTTCGTTTGAAAGGGAGAAAATGCTGTCGTCGACGAAAGTCGGCACGAAAGCGAACTTTGTCGGGATCTCGGCGTATCGGCGCCAATAGTCTTCCAGCGTATTCGAGCTCACGGTGTAGACCTGGTGCACGAAGCGGAAGACATGGCGTTCAAAACGATAGTAAAGCCAAGGGAAATGAGACCACAGGACTTCGCTGGCACCGGAACCGACCTGTGCCGGCACATCGTTGTGGATAATCACAACGTTGCGGTGTTTGCGTACGCCGCGAGCCAAGGTGGTTTCCACGCGGTTGTGTACCAGCACGGATTGGTCGTCGCCGATCACGCCGCTGGCGAGTGCGCGTACGAAACGAAGCGATAGTGGAACCAGGCGGCGCCTGTCCTCCCCGGGTTCGTGCAGCAGGGGCAGGAGTTCGAATCCCCGCCCACCCAGTTGCTGGCTGCTCCAGCGTCCGGGCGGCCGCCTTTCGGCGTCGCAAGTGACTCCGATGAAGCGGAGTGTCATTTCAGTCGGTGCGTGCTGTACGAACCCCCGGATAAAAGAGGCGGAGCCGCCGACCTTCGGCCCCATGGGGTCAAGTGGGTAGACCACGGTCACCGGAACCCGTTCGCGGCTGCTCGAGGCGGCTGAGTCAGCCAATGGACCGGCCTTTGCCTGACTCGGCGCGCCAGCGCGGCGCACCCCGCAGGCGTTCCTTCAGGTCGGCTCCCAAGCCCATGACGTCTGCAAGGAACAAGGTTTCGGAGAACGTGCTGCCCGGCCGCGCAAACAAGCCTGTGACTACACATTTGCGCCGCACAGTGAACGGGTCGTCGCCGGCCTGGTTGCCACCCTGCACGGTGGTGAAGGCCATTCGGTAGCCGGAACGCGCAAGGACCTGGCAATGCTCCGCAGTAAAGTCGTCACTGCCGCCGAAGGGATAGGCGAAGAACGCGACTTCGCGCGCCAGGACATGCTCCAGGAAACGTTTCGACTCGATCATCTCCCGTTCGGCCCAGACCGGATGGATCGCGGCCAGGCATGGATGGGAACAGGTGTGGGCGCCGACCTCCATGCCTAGTGCGACCCACTGCTCAAGGTCGGCGGCACCGACGTAGCGTCCCGCGAGGTTGACGTGCAGTGCGAGCGACTGGATCGCGGCCAGCGCGCGCTCGAAGGTCGCGCCGGGCAGATGTCTGAGCATTTCGACGCACTTGCCGGGATGCAACTCCGGCGAGCCACATGGGATATCCAGTGCCGTGAGCTTTTCATGCAGGGTGGCTGCCATGCCCGCTTGAACAAGTTGCGCTATCAAGTCGTACCAAAGTGGCTTGCCTGCGACAACATCGCTGGCGACGAACATGATTGCGGGAATTCCGTAACGTTTCAGGATCGGTGCTGCAACACTGATGTTGTCCTGGAAACCGTCGTCAAAGCTGACCAGCAGCGGCACGCGCGCGCCGTATTCCTCACGTCCCGACCAGAGTTCGAAAAACCGCGTTGCCGACACCGGGGCCAGATGCGCCGAGTTGGCCAGAGCCTGCATCTGGCGGGCGAAATCGGACTCGCATACCGCCAGGCCAAGTGGGTCGATCTCGTTGCTCACGCGGTGGTAGCACAGGGCGGCCATGGCGCGTCGACGGCGGGCCAGCGCCCAGTAGCCCGCATGGCGCACGAATGCACCGGTCACCAGGGACTTGAGGATCTTGGAAGTCATGTACCGGAAGGTAGGGGCGGGCGGGCGACGCTGGCGCTTCTGTGGCGGCGCAACGTCGGTCGACGGGAACCGTTACGGGCAGCACGCGCCGGCGCAACGGCGGCGATATGACCTGTGGAATCGCTCTTGGGCACAATGATTTGCAACACCTTCGGAATAGGCATGAACCAGCGGCTCAGGGGCGACTGCACATATCGCATACTTTACCCGCTGCAGCCGCTTGTGCATTCACCGCGCTCCGGACCGATCGGTGGACGCCGCCCTTTCGTACAGTGACCGGTGCCGCTCGACCAGTTGCTCAAGGCTGAACTCCTCAAGCACGCGCTGCCGGCCGGCGTTTCCCATCTGGCGGCGCAGCCCGGGGTCGGCCAACAGCTTCTCGATGCTTCCTGCCAGTCTAGTTGCGTCCTGTGGCGGCACCAGGAATCCGGTCCTGCCGTCGAGTACCAACTCGCGCGTGCCGCCACCGTCGGTGGCCAGCACCGGCTTGCCCAGCGCCATGTATTCCATGATCGAGTTCGAGATGCCTTCGGTGAAGGTGGCGAGCACCCCGACATCAAAGATGTTTATCAGGGACTCGAGTCCGTTGCTGAAACTGCCGAGAAAGCGGATCTGTTCTTCCTGCGCGGCCGGTACGAGATTGCGACATTCCGGCAGCGTCTCGCCGTCGCCAACGAAAAGAAACACCACGTCGTTGCGCTCGCGCAGAACCAGCTGTGCGGCGCGTATCAGTGTGGGCTGGTCCTTCCATGTGCGAAAGGTTGACACCATCCCAACCAGCAGCTGATTGCCAAGGCCCCATCGGCGGCGCACGGCAGCGGCGTCTTCCATCCTCGTCAGTCGCCGTGCGTCGATTCCGTTGTGGATTACCAGGCCGCGCCGGGAGCGCACACCGTAGGCATCGAGACCCGCCTGCGAGTTGGCGAGGATGAAACGGGAGAACGGAAACGACAACCGCGCGCGGCTCCATGTCCGCCACGGAAGGCGCGCCGGCGCATCCCGGATCATTGCGTTGACCAGCGGCACCCCCGACAACCAGGTCGCCGGAATCGCGTAGATCGCGGTCATGTGGTCCCAGGCCACCAGCACGTCAGGGGCGAAGTTCCGCACCATGCGGTTGAGTTCGAGGAAGACCAGAGGATCCTTTTTCCAGCGGCGGATCAGCGTGCGCACGGTGACCCCCCGGATGCTGCACAACTCGTCGTAGAACATGCCCTCGGTCATTGACACGACCAGGGACTCGCATCCGCCGGTGACCTCGAACCCCTTCAGCATTTCGACGAGTTGCCGCTCCTTGCCGCCAGGCCCGAGGTTATCAACGAAATGCAGCACGCGTAGCGCCGCGGTTGCGCGCTTCGATTGGCCGGATTCAGCCACGAATCACGTCTTGTCGGAGTTGGTGATGGTCGCGTTCGGGGTCGCGCTTGGTGCGCGACCTGATGCCAGAATGCCGACCAGAAAGAACAGCAGCGTCAGCATGTAACGGTAGGTCCACATCTCGGACACCATGCCGCCGACCAAGAAGATCAGCAGGATAGCCTGCACATAGTTGGCCAGGCGCGCGCGTATCCCGTCGCCGGCGCCTTGGTCCCTCTGCGAGCGGCGCGTGATCCGGAAGGCGTGCAGATACACCAGGATGTAGGCACCGAATCCGACAATACCCATCATCGCGAACACATGCAGGAACTCGTTGTGCGGCACACCCACTGTCAATGCATAGCTGCCAAGCGCGCTTGGGCCTATGGACACCAGGTAGTCGCGCTTTTCGTCGTTGAAGGTGCGGTAGCCGAACCCAACGCCGAACACGAAGTTGTGGGCAATCATGTTGGCCGCCGTCGACCAAAGCGCCAGGCGGTTATAGATCGGGGTGAGTTCGGTGAGACGTTGCCCGAAGATTTCGGACCGCATGAACAGCGGTAGCGCGATGGCGAGCACAGTGGCGCCAATCAGTGCTCCTCCGACCAGCACGCGGCGCACCCGCGGATCTTTCCAGAATACATACGCGAGCGCCACCGCCGCTCCCAGCCAGCAGGCTCGGGTGAGGGAAAGCGCGACACCGAGGGCCGCCGTGATTGCAGTGAACAGGATCAGCACGCGCAGTCCGGCGTCCTTGGTCAGAGTGAAAAGAAACAGGCTCAGCAGGGTCAGGCAGGCCATCACGTGTCCAAATTCGACCGGGCTGCCAAAACCGCTGATTGCGCGGTCGGTCTTGTCCGTAACACCAAGGTAGGTCGGCGAGAAGAAATACACGCCAAGAAAGTACTGTAGCGCCCCCGCCACGGTGAGATAAACCGCCAGTGCCGCCAGGTAGTACAGGAGGCGCCTCAGGTCGCGCTCGCTCCAGGTTTGGGCGCGGGCAAGAAGATAACCGGCGAATGGCGTGAGGTAGCCCTCGATCATGTGTACGACGCCCTGGTACAAGTCGGGTCCCGACTTCCTGGGCACGGTGGACAAAAAAGACAGCAGCACGATCGCCAGCAACGCGATCATCGATTTTTCCAGCGCATTCAGGCGCGGCATACGCGCTCCGCCCAACAGCAAACGCAGCAGCAACGAAAGTAGC
>JAYVME010000068.1:0-2543 GCA_043759115.1 Betaproteobacteria bacterium
CGCGCCGCCAATCGTCATCGCGATCAAGGTGGACGAACCGGCCCTGACTGACCGGCTCGTTGCTTTGCTCGCCGACACGCCGGGCTTGCGTCTGGCGCGGCCCGGCGAGAGCGCAGATGTTCTGCTCGTCGCGGCGACGCGGGAGGTTGCCACCGAAGCGCCGACGGGTCTGACGCCGCGCGAAATCGAGGTGCTCACACTGCTGGCTGAAGGCGCGTCCAACAAGTCCATCGCCCGGCGTCTGGGCATATCCGTCCACACAGCCAAGTTCCACGTCGGTTCATTGCTCGAAAAACTTGACGCAACCGGACGCACCGACGCCGTCGCGCACGCCGCGCGGCTTGGCGTTATCCACCTGTAGAGGCTGAGATGTTTGATGCAGGCCTGTCTGAACAAGCCCCGGACATATCCGATCAGTCCGCGAGCGCTGAAGCGCCGCTTGATGCCTACTCGCGCGCCGTGTCATCGGTGGTCGACAATGTCGGCCCTGCCGTCGTGCGCGTGCAAAGCGCGCGTGGCGACGGTCGCGGCGGATTGGGTTCGGGCGTGATCATCTCGCACGATGGTCTGGCGCTGACCAACTCGCATGTCGTTTCCGGCGCGCGCCGCGTGCGGCTGGCGTTTGCGGATGGTGAGGAAACCGAAGCGCAGGTCATTGGTGACGATCCCGACACGGATCTTGCTCTGTTGCGCGCCGAATTGCCGCGCGGAACGCCGGCCGCGGCGTTGGGCGATTCGAAAACGTTGCGGCGAGGCCATCTCGTTGTTGCGATCGGCAATCCTCTCGGATTTGAATCGACCGTCACCGCCGGCATCGTCTCCGCGCTTGGTCGCTCGTTGCGCTCACGCAATGGACGTCTAATCGACGATGTCATCCAGACCGATGCGCCCCTGAATCCTGGCAATTCCGGCGGTCCGCTCGTTGCTGCGTCTGGCAAAGTTGTCGGCATCAACACAGCGATGATCGGTGGCGCACAGGGGCTTTGTTTTGCCGTCTCGAGCAATACTGCGCATTTTGTTGTGACTGAAATCATCGGACATGGACGGGTCAGGCGCGCGTGGTTGGGGATTGCTGTGCAAACCGTTCCGCTGTCACGCCGTGTGGCTCTTGCCGCTGGCGTTGGCGCCAATGGCGTGCGCATTACCGAGGTGGAAGCCACGGGGCCCGCCGCACTTGCGGGGTTGCGCGTCGGGGATGTCGTCCTGGCTCTCGACGCGGCGCCGGTTGGCGGCGCTGATGATTTTGTGCGTCGTCTCAGCGCCGACCGCATCGACAGGTTCATGGAAGTCACGGTGCTGCGCGGCGGCAGGATCGAACGTTTTTATGTTCGGTTGCTGGAGAAAGCCCGATAAGCCGCCCGACGTGCGGATCGATCGCGCGACGATCTCCGGTCAATGATTTCGACGATCTCAGCTGACCTCCGCCGCCGCATGCCGCCCGGCGATAAAGCCCTGCGTCGTGCAGCGCGGCAGGCCGTGCATGCCAAAGCCGCCGGCGGACTCGCCGCCGCAATAAAGGCCGGTAATGACGTCGCCTTTCATATCGATCACCTGACAGCGCGCGTTGATGCGAAGGCCGGCGCGCGTATCGTGCAGCACAGGCGTGCACCACGCCGCGTAGAATGGTCCCTTCGCGATTTTGAAGAGCGGTTTGGGCTTGCCGAAATCAAAGTCCCTGCCGAGATCGACAAAGCCGTTGTAGCGCCCGATGGTTTCTTCCAGATTTTCCGGCGGCATCGGCACGCGCTGATATTTCATCTGAATTTTCCTGGCGAGTTCAGCGATCGTGTCGGCGCTGAAAAAGAAACCGCCCTCAATGTCGACGCTTGGCGGCGACGTTTCCCATTTCTCGCGCGCCGCAGCGTCGGCGTCGAAGATCGCCCAGATAGGCCCGCCGCCATTGTGTCCGTCGCCAATGCCCTGCATCGCCGCATTGATCCAGTTGTTCGGCTCGAAGCGCACGTTCTTCGCGTTCAAATAGGAGCCGTGATTGTAGGGATCGACACCCTTGTAGCTGTTGGATGTATATTGCCGTCCCGTCTCGTCATAAAAGCGTTTTCCGAGCATATTTACGGTGATGACATTTTGCCAGTCCGTCACGCGCAGGCCGGTTGCGCGCACCTTCGGAAACATTGGACTGGTCGTCTGCCAGCGCAGGTTCACGTAACCATATTGGCAGCCGATCTGACCGGGCTTGGTGATCGAAGAGCCTGTCTCGGCGGTCTGGTTATAGAGCCCCCAAAGCGCCGCGCCGTTTTCCATAGCGGCGAGTTCGCCGCTGGCGTCCTGTTCCGAATAGGGCATGCCCGCCGGGCCGCAATATTCCTCCGTCAAACGCGGATCGAACATCCGGCGGAAGTTGACGTTGCCGGTCGAACCGCCGGTGGCGATGATGATGGCTTTACGCGCGCGGATGTTGATGCGCGCGCCCTTGTTGTCGACGGTAATGCCGATCACCCGGCCGGATTTGCCGCCTTCACGGTGGATCGCGGTCATCTTGTGTTCGAGCAAAAATTCGACGCCGATCTTGCGCGCCGCAGCCT
>JAYVME010000069.1:0-2540 GCA_043759115.1 Betaproteobacteria bacterium
TGCGCGCGCTCGCGGTGACGAGCCTGACACGCATAGCGCAGTTGCCTTCGGTGCCGACTCTGCACGAGACCGTGCTTCCCGGTTTCGAAGTGAACTCCTGGTACGGATTATGTGCGCCGGCAGGCACACCCACGCCTATCCTCGACAAGGTTCATAGCGATCTCACCGCGGTGTTGCGCATGTCCGAGATGCAGCAGCGATTTAAGGACCTGGTGGTCGAAGTCGCCCCGACCAGCCACGAAGCATTCGCACGGTTCATGCGTGCAGACAGCGCACGCTGGGCGCGAGTCATCAAGGACGCCGGCATCTCGCAACAGTAGCGCGCAGCGCACGGCCGCTACCGGGCAAATTTGCCTAATGGCCTGTCTAGCACCGATAGCCAGCGGACGTGTTCTTGGGATTACTTGGTTGCCGCCGCGGCTGGCGGTGATGCGAACGATTGCAATGAAACTCTGCTTGCCGACTGTCAATCAGGCCCCGTACTTGAATGACAGAGACAGGCGCGTGCGGAACTGCGTTACCTTGCCGTCTTCCACCTTAACGTCCAGCTTGGTCACTTCGGCAATGCGCAGGTCGCGCAGGGACTTTGACGCCGTAATTACGGCGCTGCATGCCGCGTCCTCCCAAGACTCCGAACTGGTGCCGATAACCTCGGTGACGCGATAGACAGCGTTCTTATCCTTCTTAGCCATGATGTGCTCTCCTTGAGTAATTGAGCGGAAAACCCGGCGGGTCATCCGTGAGGCATTATGAACCTAGCGCGCTGCAAAGTGCCAGTTGTTGACTTGTCTCGGGGTGGATGGCGGGTTTCTAGTCACAATTCCTGGCTCATCACGTCGTTCTCATCGATCATTTTGCTGCTTCCGCGTTGATGAACGCGGCAAAGGCCTCGGGGGTGCTCGGCGCGGACTCCGAGCCTTGGCTGGTCATGCGTTCGCGTATTTCCGCGGTGGAGAGGTGACGGTTCACTTCGCGCGATAGTTTTTGCACGATATCCGCTGGCGTGCCAGCAGGCGCCAGCAGTCCGCTCCAACCCGTCATCACCAATCCGGGATAGCCCGATTCCAGCAGCGTTGGTGTTTGCGGAAAAGCAGCGGTGCGCTGTAGGCCGCATGTCGCCATCAGCCGCAGCTTGCTGCTTGCGAAGTGCGGCGCCACGCCTTGCATGATGGTGAAGATCAGCACTACTTGTCCGCTGATGAGGTTGATCCACGCCGGCGTCGAGCCTTTGTACGGCGCATGCACGAGTTTGATACCGGTGGTCTGCGAGTACAGTTCCGCAGATAGATGCGTCAGATTGCCGATGCCGGCGGCGCCGTAGACCCGTTCGCCGGGCCGCGCTTTCGCGAGCGCGATGAGCGCCTTTGCCGAGAGTGCCGGCAGCGTGGGCGTCACCACCAGCGCCATGGTGTTGCTGGCGGTCTGGGAGACCGGCGCAAAGTTGCGCAGCGGATCGCGCGGCAGATTTATTAGAACTGCGGCTATACTTTCGCCTCCTCACATAGTCGGTAGTGCTACATCTACTCGGGTTCACCCTCGCGCAGATACAGGATCCCGGACGCGGCCGTCACAACACGGGCCTGATTGCCGACGCCATCAGCGCATCCGCGCTGCCGCCACAACCACAGCGCGATTGATGCGTTCACCGCGTTGATGACGCATCACGACTTGTCGCCTGGAGAAATTGTTGCAGTGGATATTCATACGTTCGGCTGGGCGCTAAAACTCGGCAACAAAATTGAGCCGCGTAATCTGGTGGACGTGCAATACAGCATTCCGTACTGCATCGGCTTGGCTGCGATCATCGGCGCCGAGGCGCTGCTGCCGATAGAAGCAGCGGTTTTGAATCGACCGGATGTCAGTGTTTTTTCACGCAAGGTAACGTTACACAGGGACGCCGATCGCGACGCGTGCTTTCCCGAGGAAACGCTGGCGCGCGTGATCATCACAATGGCCAACGGAAAGTTCGAGTCGCCAGTCACGACGCCGCGCGGCGAACCGGCGAATCCCCTGTCATGGGATAATCTGCGAGAGAAATTTTTGATTGCCACACGCAAAGCCTTGCGTGAAGAACAGCAACTGCCGGTGCTTGATGCCGTCGATCTCCTGGCGGACGGCGCGCTGGCGCCACTGTTGAATGTGCTTGCCGCATCTAGTGCTGTTAATGCGTAACTATCTGTTTTTAAACAATTATTTGTGTATGCATTTTTCCATGATCCGCGCCTGCCGTAACGCTTCGTCGGCAAACGCCTTCACCAGCGACGGTCGCGATGCGCGCTTCGGAAACGCCATCAGCAGATCAAGCTCCAGCTTGGGTTTGAAGGGCCGTACCGCCACGGTGGAATCCGCCATGCCGACCTAGAGCGGATGCACCAGCGCCACACCGAGCCCGTTGGCGACGAAGGCGCAAATCGCCGGCGCGGTGGAAGCGAAAAATCCGCTACGCCGTTCGATGCCGAGCTTGTCGAACAACGCGTCAACACGCACGCGCGTCAAAGTGCCTTCGCTCCACGACACGAAATTTTCGTTTTTGAGATCAC
>JAYVME010000070.1:0-13368 GCA_043759115.1 Betaproteobacteria bacterium
ACCGACAATTCGCGCACGACCGGGCTCATGCAACGGCGCATGATGCCGGAGAATCGCGGCATGCTTTTTGTATTCGCTTACGCGCAGCCGCAAAGCTTCTGGATGATGAACACCTATATTCCGCTCAGCATCGCGTATGTCGACGAGCAGGGCGTCATCGTCCATATCACCGATATGAAACCGCTGACCACCGACCCCCACCCGTCGGCGAAGCCGGCCAAGTACGCGCTCGAAATGAACCAGGGCTGGTTCGCCAAGCGCGGCATCAAGGCCGGCGCCGCGATAGACGGCCTGAAGGACGCGCCGCCGGCGCAATAAAAAAACGCGCGGGGAACCGCGCGCTTTTCGGTCCGCGCGCCCGGCAAGCCGGGCTGCGCCTGACTCCTACAATCCGCCGTGCGACTGCGCGACCATGCAGAACAGCATCGGGATCGACAGCATCGTATTGATGCGCGACGTCATGCCCGCCAGTTTCGCGGCGGCGGCTTTTTCCTCGGGCGATACCGTCACTATGCCGAGCGCTTTCTTCTGGTTGGGCCAGATGATGAACCATACGTTGAACGCCATAATGAGGGCGAGCCACATGCCGATGCCGATCGCGTGCACGCCTTTCGTCAGCATCAGCGCCTGGACAAGATAGTGGTTGATGCCGGCAAGTCCCAGGCCGGTGACGACAGTTGCGAGTGCCGACCAGCGGAACCAAAACAATGCAGACGGCGCGATTACCTTGCTGATCGCCGGCTTCTGTTCATCCGGGATTTTGGGCATCGAAGGCGTCTGCACGAAGTTGAAATACCACAGGAGCCCTATCCACATCACGCCCGACATCACGTGCAGCCAGCGCATAACGAACGCATCGCTGGTCCGTACGCCGCTGTCCGTCAAACCGCTCACCGCGAGTATGATGAGGATCAATACGACCACACCTGCTGTTATCGTTCTTCCGAGTGACTGGAAAAAAACGCCCATGGCACCGCTCCTTTGGTTGGTTTCGTTATGACTGGCCGCAACGCGCGAATATTAGCACAATGCCAGCGGCATCGTTCGCTCAGCCATGCATCGCGATTAACCTGCCCGTGGGTAGGGCCTTTTAGCGGATGGCGCCTAGCCGCGCGGCGACTAGTCCGGCAACCTGTCGAACTCACGGGTGCCGAATCACTTAAACTTAAACAACAATATTGCAATAATTATTGTCAGGATAAAAGAAACGCATTTCCAGAAAACCAGAGGATTGCGCTCTATAAGGGGCGGGCTTTTCTCATTCAAAAGCGCTTTGTTCGGATGACGCAGATCATGGATAAATTCGGATAATTCCTCGTACCGCTGATACGGATCCGGCTGCACTGCCTTCCTGAGCACTGCATCGATCCACGCCGGAATCTCACGATGATCATCGAGCAACGATTGATATCGCAATTTCCGTTGTGCGGCTTTTGTTCTGGATTTTGCAACCTCCGCCCCGTAAGGCAGCTTTCCGGTCAGCATTTGATAGCCAATCACGCCCAAAGAAAAAATATCCGCGCGTGTTGAACCGGCCTCCCCCAGAAAATATTCTGGCGCGGCGTATTGTGCCGTACCGAGCAGATTGGTTCGCTCGTTGGGTGTTGCAATTTCCATGACGCCCGCAACTCGCGTCGAACCAAAATCAATGATCTTCACCGTGCCTGTGCTATCGATCATGATGTTTTCTGGCCGCAGATCCTGATGCAGCATTTCCATCCGGTGAAAAGCCTGCAAGCCTTTTGCAATTTGCTCGACTATCCCGCGCACTGTTTCCAGCTCTGGTTTCGGGTTGTCGATCATCCATTGCGTCAATGTCTGGCCATCGACAAATTCGGTGACGATATATAAATAGTTGCGTTTGCGGGTCTGCAAGCATGGCTTTAGTACATGCGCGCTATTGATGCGCCGGGCGATCCACTCTTCCATCAGAAATCGTTCCAGATAAGCGGGATCGCCCTGAAGGTCTATGGAGGGTGTTTTGATGACTACCGTGGTGTTTTTTTCCTCATCCACAGCCAGATAAACGTGACTGCGGCTGCTGAAATGCACCTCCCGGATGATTTTGTAGCCATCAAAAATCATCCTCGCATCGAGTATTGGCGGACACGGCAGCTCGGTTAACTGCTGATAAATCTCATCCGAATCCCGCGTGGGCAGCCCGTCAATCCTGACAATCTGAGCCGTGAGGTTGTCACTGCTCCCTCGCCGGTACGCCTCGCCGACGATGACCTTCGCGGCCGTACCGAGATCGTTGGCATGCTCATGGACGGTGTTGATGATGAAACTGGCGGCGGCATACTCATAAACACCATCGGTCGCCAGAAAAAAAACATCGCCCTTTTCCACCGGCAGCGCTTGATAATCAATTTCAAGCTGGGGATTCATGCCTAAAGCCCGGCTAAGATAGGTCGTATCCGCGGAAACCCGGACTCGATGATCGTTGGTTAATTGTTCCAGGGCTTTGTCACGCAATCGATAGATTCGTGAATCGCCCACATGGAAAATATGCACGGTTGTGGACTTGATGACGATCGCGCTCAAGGTGCATACATAACCGCGCCCGGTGTCGTAACGATACTCACTTCGCCGGGTCTGCGAATACAACCAGGAATTGGTTGCTGTCAGAACCCGTTGCGCCGATTTCTTTACCGACCAGGCTTCTGAAGTGCAAAAATAGTCATCCAGAAATCCAACGACCGTGGCTTCACTGGCGATGTGGCTGACATCGCTGCTGCTGATCCCGTCGGCCAGCGCAATGGCAATTCCCTTCGCGCTCAATTGCGGCTCCAAAGGAATGTAAACGCCGTGAAAATCCTGGTTGGTTTCCTTACGGCCTTTGTCGGAATATTGCCCTATGGATATTCTTAACTGACTGGGCATTCTGTGGGCTCAGGCGGAGAGGGCGTGGGATACGAGCAGAGCCTCCGCCGCTGAGTTGGCCGGGGCTCCTTTGATTTAGCGCAAATTATGCAATGGATCGCTTGGGGGCGGTTTTGATATGCGTGGAATACAAAGTCAGTCCGGTAAACGCCAGCCCGCCAACCAGATTCCCCACCACGGTGGGAATTTCATTCCAGATCAGATAATCCATGATCGAGAATTTTCCTCCCATGATCAGCCCCGATGGAAACAGGAACATATTAACAACCGAATGCTCGAAGGCCATGCCAAAGAAGACCATGATAGGCATCCACATGGCAATCACCTTGCCGCCCACCGTGGTGGAAATCATCGCACCGACCACACCCAGCGAAACCATCCAGTTGCACAGGACGCCCCGGATAAACAGGGTCAACATGCCAGCCGCGCCAAATTCCTTGTAGCCCACGGTGCGGTTGGCGCCAATTTCAGCTATCAGCTTGCCGACTTTGTTGGGTTCGGTTGAAAAGCCATACGTGAAGACGATCGACATCATGACGGCCACGGTCAACGCGCCCAGGAAATTGCCGATGAAGACGAGGCCCCAATTGCGCAGGATGCCTTTGACCGTCACGCCCGGACGTTTGTCGAGCCATGCCAGCGGTGTCAGAACAAACACACCGGTCAACAAATCAAAGCCCATCAACAACAAAATGCAAAATCCGACCGGAAACAGAATGGCGCCGATGATCGGATAACCCGTCGCGACGCTAACGGAAACCGCCCACGCGGCAGCCAGTGCGAGGATCGCTCCAGCCATGTAAGCCCTGATAAGCGTATCTCGTGTTGACATGAATACTTTGGATTCACCCGCGTCTACCATCTTGGTGACGAATTCCGACGGAACTAAGTAAGACATAATGTTCTTCCTCCAAAGTTATGATTATTTTGATTCGAGTGACTAAATTTTCAACAACACGACGCCGTTCTCGACCTTGGTCTCGAATCGCTGCGCGCACCCCACATCCGGCGCGACGGCGTTGCCGTCATCGAGAGCGATGTTCCAGCCATGCAGCGGACAGGCGACCTTGCGCCCGAAGACTATGCCCTGCGACAACGGGCCGCCTTTGTGCGGGCATTTGTCGAGCAGCGCAAAGATTTCGTCCTCGGCATTGCGAAACACGGCAATGTTGCCGAGCGCACTCTTCATCACGCGCGCGCCGAGTTGCGGAATCGCCTCCAGCGCGCACACTTTTTGCCAACCTTTCATTGTGACCTCCGCCATGATGGCGACCGCATCGCTTTGGACGCAAGCGCCCGGGTTGTCCGCCACGGATGGCGCCGCTCCCGCCAGTGGGCCCATTACGTCACGCCTCCAGCATTTCGAATTCGCGCGCCGCAACCCCGCCGGCGCGTTCCCGCCACGGGTCGGGTTCGCCCTGCAACGCGAAGCGCAGCCGCGCATAGAGGGCCTTGCGATTGGCAGTATCCTCCACCACGCGCTGCTTGACATAGTCGAGCCCGACGCGCGCCACGTAATGCACGGTGCGGTCGAGATAGCGCCCCTCCTCACGATACAGTTGCAGGAAAGCGCCGGCATATTCGAGCACTTCCTCGCGCGTCTTCAGTTTGCACAGGAACTGCGCCACCTCCGCCTTGATGCCGCCGTTGCCGGCAACGTAGATCTCCCAGCCGGAATCGACCCCGATCACGCCGACGTCCTTGATCGTCGCCTCCGCGCAGTTGCGCGGACAGCCCGACACCGCGAGTTTCACCTTGTGCGGCGCATACATGCGCCACAGGTCTTTCTCGAGTTCGATGCCCATGTTGGTGGAATCCTGCACGCCGAAGCGGCACCATTCGGAACCGACACACGTCTTCACGGTGCGCAACGCCTTGGCATACGCATGCCCGGAGGGCATATCGAGGTCGCGCCACACGCCGGGCAGATCTTCCTTTTTCACGCCCAGCAAATCCATGCGCTGACCGCCGGTGACTTTGACCGTCGGTATCTTGTACTTGTCCACCACGTCGGCGATGCGCCGCAGCTCGGCCGCGCTCGTGGTGCCGCCCCACATGCGTGGTATGACCGAGTAGGTGCCGTCTTTCTGGATATTCGCGTGCGCGCGCTCGTTGATGAAACGCGACTGCGGATCGTCCTGCGCCTCGTGCGGCCAGGTCGAAATCAAATAGTAGTTGAGCGCCGGCCGGCACGTCGCGCAGCCGTTGGGCGTGCTCCATTCGATGAATTGCATTACCGCGGGAATCGACAGCAGATGCCGTTCGCGTATGACGCGCCGCACTTCTTCGTGCGTGTGATCGGTGCAACCGCAGACCGGCTTGTTCTTGGTCTCGGCCGGCTGATACGCGCCGCCGACCGTGGACGCAAGTATCTGCTCGACCAGCCCGGTGCAGGACCCGCAGGAACTCGACGCCTTCGTATGCTTGCGCACGTCGTCAAGCGTAAAGAGTCCCTGCTCCTTGATCGCCCTGACGATGGTACCCTTGCACACGCCGTTGCAGCCGCACACTTCCATTGCGTCGGACATCGCGGCGGCCCGGTTCTGCCCCTGGTGCCCACTGTTGCCGAGGTGCGATTGCCCGAACATCAGATGATCGCGGATCTCGTGTATGTCCTGCCTGTCGCGCAGCAACTGAAAATAATACGCGCCGTCCACCGTGTCGCCATAGAGCACGCTGCCGATCACGCGGTTGTCGCGCAGCACGAGCCGCTTGTAGACGCCGCCGACCGAGTCGTGCAGCACGATCTCTTCGGTGCCGGCACCGCCCGCGAAGTCGCCCGCCGAGAAGAGATCGATGCCCGTCACCTTCAACTTGGTCGAAAGTACCGATCCCTGGTAGCGCCCGATGCCGAAGTTGGCGAGATGATTGGCGCAGACTTTTCCCATCTCGAAGAGCGGCGCCACCAGCCCGTAGGCGATGCCGCGGTGGGCCACGCATTCGCCGACGGCGTAAATGCGCGGGTCGTAGGTCTGCATCGTATCGCTCACCACGATGCCGCGATTGCAATAAAGGCCCGCGGCTTCGGCGAGGTCGGTATTGGGACGGATGCCGACCGCCATCACCACCACGTCGGCGGCGAGTTCGCTGCCGTCCTTGAAGCGCACGCTTTTCACGTGCCCGCCCTTGCCCTCATCGCGGTCGCCCACGATTTCCGCCGTCTGCGTCTTCAACATGAACTGCAGGCCCTTGGCTTCGAGCGACTGCTGCAACATGCCCGACGCCGTGCGATCGAGCTGGCGCTCCATCAGCCACTCCATCAGGTGCACGACGGTGACATGCATGCCGCGCAGCTTCAATCCGTTGGCGGCCTCGAGTCCGAGCAACCCGCCGCCGATCACCACCGCATGCTTGTAGAGCGAGGCGGCCTCGATCATCGCGTTGGTGTCGTGGATGTCACGGTAGGTGATCACACCGTCGAGCTTCACCCCGGGAATCGGCAGAATGAACGGATTGGAACCGGTGGCGAGCAAGAGCCGGTCGTAGTCCGCCTCGGTGCCGTCGGCGGCAATCACTTTTTTCGCGACGCGGTCGATTTTCACGATTTTCTTGTTCAGATGCAGCGTGATGTTGTTCGCCGCATACCAGTCGAGATCGTTCAACATGATCTCTTTCAACGTCATCTCTCCCGCGAGCACCGGCGACAGCAGGATGCGGTTGTAATTCGCATGCGGCTCGGCGCCGAACACCGTGATCTCATAGAGGTCCGGCGAAATCTTCAGCATCTCCTCGAGCGTGCGCACCCCGGCCATGCCGTTGCCCACCATCACCAGTTTCATTTTCCGCATGCTTATGCTCCGAATAACTTCAAGCGACTTGCAACCGTGCGCCGCTGTGCTCGATCTGATGCGCGAGACTGACCACCTCGCTGATCACCATCAGCCGCTCGATGAATGCCTACGGCGTCGATTTGCAGCCGCCGGGACCGGCGCCGATCAGAATGACTTTTCCCGCCTCTCGCCTCACGTCTGTCTCCTCTCCACGCAACTCAGGCCGCAGGCCTGAGTTGCTTCTGATACAGGAACTCAAGCACGCGGCCGCGTATCTCGTGGTAACGGTTGTCTTTGACGAGCGCCAGGCGCTCGCGCGGACGCGCGAGATTGACCGCCACGATGTCGCCGACCGTCGCCGCCGGGCCGTTGGTCATCATCACGATGCGATCCGACAGCAACACCGCCTCATCGACATCATGCGTCACCATCAACACGGTGCTGCCGGTCTTGGCGACGATTTTCAATAGCTCGTCCTGCAGATGCGCGCGGGTCAACGCATCGAGCGCGCCGAACGGCTCGTCGAGCAACAGCACCTTGGGTTCCATCGACAATGCGCGCGCAATGCCGACGCGCTGCTTCATGCCGCCCGAAATTTCATTCGGCCGCTGGTCGGCCGCATGCGTGAGCTGGACGAGATCGAGCGCCTTCAATGTGCGCGCTTTCAACTGGGCTTTGGATTCGCCGGCGCCAAACACGCGCTCCACCGCCAGATACACGTTTTCGGCGCACGTGAGCCACGGCAACAGCGAATGGTTCTGAAACACCACGCCGCGGTCCGGCCCCGGCCCGGCGATCTCGCGTCCCGCGCACAGCAACACGCCGCTGGTAGGCTGCAGGAGTCCGGCCACCATGTTGAGCAGGGTCGATTTGCCGCAGCCCGAATGGCCGATCAGCGTCACGAACTCGCCCTCGCGGATCGATACGTTGATGTCTTTCAATGCAACGAAGCTTCCCTGCCTGGTCTTGAACGACATGTTCGCCTTTTCGACTGACACGAATTTTTCCATGTTCGTCTCCGGCTTAGCGATATTCAAAACGGCGCGCGATCAGCATCAGCGTCTGCTCGAGCAGCAGACCGACGATGCCGACCGTGAAAATCGCGATGATGATGTGCTCGACGTTCAGGTTGTTCCACTCGTCCCACACCCAGAAGCCGATGCCGACGCCGCCGGTCAGCATCTCGGCGGCGACGATCACCAGCCACGCCACGCCGATCGCGAGGCGTATGCCAGTCAGCATGAACGGCAGCACCGCCGGGAAAAGAATGCGGGTGAACACCTTCCATTCCGAAAGATTCAGCACCTTCGCGACGTTGAGATAGTCCTGCGGCACCTCGCGCACGCCGGCGGCGGTATTGATGATCATCGGCCAGATGCTCGAGATGAAGATGACCCAGATCGCGGCCGGATTCGCCGCCTTGAACACGAGCAACCCGATCGGCAGCCACGCGAGAGGCGACACCGGCCGCAGCAGGCTCACGATGGGTGCGGTCATGCCGGCGAGGAAACGAAAGCGGCCAATCATGAAACCAAGCGGAATGCCGATCAGCGCCGCGAGGCCGAAGCCGATGCCGACGCGCCCGAGGGAATTCAGGATGTTCCAGCCGATACCCTGATCGTTGGGCCCCTTGCGGTAAAACGGGTCGCCGAACACCTGCACCGCCGAGTGCCAGGTCTTGACCGGCCCCGGCAATGTGCTGCTCTGCGACACGATGGCCCATGCCACGACAAACAATGCGATGCCGAACACGATCGGAATCACGGCGCGGAAAAATTCCACGATGTCATCACCGTAGCGCTCGACGAGCGGCGTATGGCGGCGCACCGGAGGGACCTCGTCCGCGGCGCGCGCCGGAATTGGCGCTGCCGGCGCCGTCACCGCCGGCAGCACCGGGTTACCCGCGGGTGCGGGCGAAACCGCGCCGAATTTCTCATACTTCAATATCGCCGCCGTCATCTCACGCCACCTTGATCTTGAACGAGCCCGCGTATTTCGTGGGCTCCTTGCCGTCCCACACCACGCCGTCGATCAGCTTGGACGTGCGGAAATCCGATTTCGGCAAGGCAGTCTTTGCCGCCGTCGCCGCCTGCTTGTAGATGTCGATGCGGTTGACCTTTTTCGCGACCGCGAGGTAATCGGGGTCTTCCTTCAAGAGCCCCCAGCGCCGGTGCTGCGTCATGAACCACATGCCGTCCGACAGGTACGGATAATTGACCATACCGTCGCTGTAGAACTTCATGTAGTCGGGTTCGTCCCATTTCTTGCCGATGCCGTTGTCGTAGCGCCCGAGCATGCGCGCGAGGATCACGTCGGAATCCGTGTTCACGTACGACTTGTCGGCGACGGTCCGCGCGGTTTTCTGGCGATTCGACAGCGATGCGTCGATCCAGCGGCCGGCCTCCAGCACCGCGGCGGTCATGGCCCGCGCCGTGTTGGGGTATTTCTGCACCCACTCCGCAGTGGTGCCGAGCGTCTTCTCGGGATGATCTTTCCAGATTCCCTGCGTGGTTTCAGCGGTGAATCCGATCCCGTCGACGATGGCGCGATTGTTCCACGGCTCGCCAACGCAGAATCCGTCCATGTTGCCGACACGCATGTTGGCGACCATCTGCGGCGGCGGCACCGTGATGATCTTGGCGTCGGCAAACGGGTTGATGCCATGCGCGGCCATCCAGTAATAAATCCACATCGCATGCGTGCCGGTCGGGAACGTCTGCGCAAAAATGTATTCGCGCTTTTCCTTGTCCATCAGCGCCTTCAGCGACGCGCCGTCCTTGACGCCTTTTTCATTGAGTTTCTTCGACAGCGTAATCGCCTGGCCGTTGTGATTGAGGTTCATCAGCACCGCCATGTCCTTCTTCGTGCCGCCGATCCCCATCTGCACGCCGTAAATCAGTCCGTAGAGCACGTGCGCCGCGTCGAGTTCGCCGTTGACGAGCTTGTCGCGCACCGACGCCCACGATGCTTCCTTGGTCGGCACGATCTTGATGCCGTATTTCTTGTCGAACTCCATCACCGACGCCATCACGACCGATGCGCAGTCGGTCAGTGGAATGAAGCCGATTTTCAATTCGGTTTTTTCCGGCGCGTCGGAACCCGCCGCCCACGCGCCGTGGCGTATCGCATCCGGCACCAGGGTCATGATTGCGGCGCCGGTAAGCGCGCTGCCGCGGCGCAGAAATTCGCGGCGCTTGCTGCTGTCGGGTGTTACGTCGTCGTCGCTGCACTCGCGTTTTGTTTCATCACTCATGTCTTGCTCCTGATCAACGTTGATTCAGTCCGCAGTGCCATTCGTCGCTTCGAACGCACTGCGACATGCCTCTACTTGAGCAAGGGCTGTGCCATACCCGAAAAAATGACTTAACTTGTTGTTGCGTAGCCGAGTTCCGGCTTTCTGGGCAATTACGGCAAATACTTCTATGCACTGTTGCAGTGCATCATTACACGTCTATGCATCAGGTTGGGATGGGTAACGAAAATCGCCGGCCAGGACCGCTACGACCTTGCTTGAAATGGCGCGGCCCCATGCGCGCCGGCGGAAATCGGCGCGCTCAGGCCGCAGCGAGGCTGCCGGTCTCGACGGCCACGATGGCCTTGGCCTGATTCATGTCGCTGGTGTAGCCGCTGCCGTATAGACAGCACGCAAGCTGGTTCACGATCGGCAATGGCACCGGCGATTCGCCAACCAGCGCGCCCTTGATCCAGGCCGCCGTGGTCGCCGCGTCGATCGCCGCCGGCAGCGTCGGGATGCTTTTCAGCGGCCCGACCTCCGCTTCGAACAGAATTTGCGCGCCGGCGTCCCTGAAATATTCGAGGCGCGGCCGGCGCTTGGGATTCGCAAACGGCTCGCCCTCGGTACTGCGCAACAAGAGCGCATTCGCGCCGGTGGCGAGCAGAAATTCACGCATCATCTCCAGATACGGCGGGTGCGACACGCTGACGAGCCGCAGGCTCTCGCTCTCGAACGGATCGATCAACTTGGCGATCGAGTGCGCGCTTGAACGCACGCCGAGCCGCGCGCGCAAACTCAAAAGATTGGCAAGGCCCGGCGCGAGCACCATGGTCGGCACGAAGGCAATGCCTTCGTTGTCGAGCGCATCCTGCGCCTGGGCGAGGCTCGCGCACGGCATGACGCCAAGCTCGCGCAGAATGTAGGCAGTGGCAATGCGGCCGTTGCCGGTCAACGGACCGTGGATGAGCACCGGCACGCCGAAACGCTGGAGCAGGAGCGCCAACAGCGGCAGCAGATTCGGCTGATGGCGCGCGCCGTTGTAAGTCGGCACCACGACCGGCCTCGCCTTGCCGCCCGGCGCGCGCAGGCGAAACAACCGTTCGCTTACCGCGCCCGCAAAACCGAGCAGTTCCGGCAACGTTTCGGATTTGACGCGCAGCGCGATCAGGATCGCGCCGAGTTCGAGTTCCGGCACGCCACCGTCGAGCATCGCGCCGAACAGTTGATGCGCATCGTGTTCGGACAAATCGCCGGCGCTGTCCGCGCCGCGGCCGATTTCCTTGATGTAGTGGGCGAAGGACATAAGGTCAGGATTGAGGAGCGAGGATTGCGGATTGAGCGAGCGGACCGGGAGCGGGAACTTGACCTGCTTTTGCCTCGATCCTCGATCCTCGATCCTCAATCCTGTCTTGAACCATGCGCTTCACCTCCGGCAGGCACGAGCCGCATTCGCTGCCGCACATGAGACGGCCCTGCAGTTGCGCCAGGCTCGCGCCCGTCGCAAGCACCGTATTGATTTCCGCCGCGGACACATCGAAGCAGTTGCACACGATGGGGCCGCGATTGAAGCTGCCGCGCGGGGGTGCGGCAACCGGCGCGAGTATCCACGCGCGCATGGCATCGGCGGAGGCGCCCTGTGCCATCATGTTCTTCAGCCACTCCTGCGCGGCGGTCTCGCCTGAGAGGCACACGCTTTGCACGATGCCGTCTTCGATGCGTGCCGCTTTTTCAACGCGGCGCCGCGCATCGACATAACGCATCGTGCGCTCGGTGTCGTGCAAGTCGAGCAGACGGTCGAGCGTGTCGAGCACGCCATCATTGATCGGTTGCGCGGCGTAACCGCGCAGCACCACGACCACATCTTCGCGCCCGCTCAGCGTCAGCGTCGCGTAATCGAAACTTTCCAGCAAGGGTTGCAGTGCGTCGCGCAACGTCTGGGCGGCGCCCGCCTGCGCCGCGGCAAAACGGCGCATCGCCACCACGCAATACGGCAGCGTCAGTTTCTCCACCTCGATCGCCGCGTGCTTGAGTTCCGGCTGCTTCGACAGCGGATCGATGGCCGGCACGGTCAGCGCATTGACGCCGCCACCGCGCATGAACTGGCTGCCCCAGTGCATCGGCATGAAGACCTGTGCGGCGCGCACTTCATTCGAAGCCTCGATGCGCACCACGAGTTCGCCGCGGCGGCTTGTCAGGCGCGCGATATCGCCGTTTTTCAGCCCGCGGCGCTCCATGTCGCGCGCGTGCATCGCGAGCCACGGCTCCTCGACGTGATTGAAGAGGCGCGCGACCGTACCGGTGCGGCTCATGCCATGCCATTGATCGCGCAGCCGTCCCGTATTGAGCGCCAGCGGATAACGCGCATCCGCTTTTTCCGCGGTCGTATGGTGCCTGGTGACGACAAAGCGCGCGCGCCCGTTGGCGGTCGGGAAAATGCCGTCCTCATACAAACGCGCACGGCCGGCAGCAGCGCCTTCCGGCATCGGCCATTGTTGCGGCCCCACGGTTTCGAGGATCGCATACGTCAAGCCGGTGATGTCGAGGTCGCGCCCGCGCGTGCTTTCGCGATGCTCGTTGAAGATCTGCTCGGGGGTCGTATAGGGAAAGAGTTTTGCCGCGCGCGGGTTGCCCATTGCCATGCCGAGCCGCAGCGCGAAATCGGTGGTGATTTCGGCGTCCGCGCGCGCCTCGCCCGGCGCGGCAACGGCGGCGCGCACGCGCGTGATGCGGCGCTCGGAGTTGGTCACCGTGCCCTCCTTCTCGCCCCACGTGGTCGCTGGCAGCAGCAGGTCGGCATAGTGCACGGTGTCGGTGTTGCGATACGCCTCCTGCACCACCACGAATTGCGCGCGTTCGAGCGCGGCGCGCACGTGGTTCACATTGGGCATGGACTGCGCCGGATTCGTGCACGCAATCCACACCGCCTTGATTTCGCCGCGGTGTATCGCCTCGAACATTTCCACCGCGGTCTTGCCGGGTTGCGCCGGCACTGAATCGAGCCCCCACAATTGCGCGATTTCGGCGCGATGCACGGGATTCGCCAGATCGCGATGCGCCGAGAGCAGGTTCGCCATGCCGCCGACTTCGCGTCCGCCCATCGCGTTCGGCTGACCGGTCAGCGAGAGCGGTCCGGCGCCGGGTTTGCCGATCTGCCCGGTCGCGAGATGCAGATTGATGAGCGCGGCGTTGTTGTGCGTGCCGTGGGCGGATTGATTGAGTCCCTGGCAATATAGCGACAGCGTCGCGCGCGATGCGCCGAACCACCTGGCCGCCTGCACGATATCCGCGGCCGGCACCCCGCAGATGGCGGCGGCGGCCTGCGGCGTAAATTCGCGCACCGCGTCCTTCAGCGCGTCGAAGCCCTCGGTGTGAGCGCGGATATAGTCGATGTTGCACAGGCCGTCCCACAGCATGACGTGCAGCATCGCGTTATACAGCGCGATGTCGGTGCCGGGCAGGATGGGCAGGAACAAATCCGCC
>JAYVME010000071.1:0-2531 GCA_043759115.1 Betaproteobacteria bacterium
GGGCGGGCGGAGTGCGCTTGCGCGGTGCGACGGTGGAGCGTGTCAGCGTCAGGCTGCGGCAGGCACCTCCCCGCAACCGGACCTGTGCGGTGATCGCGGTGTCCGCGCTCAGGATGGTCACATCCTCGATGACCAAGGCGAGGATCTCCTTACGCTCGCGATCGACAACCGCGGCATCGGCCCAGAGCTGCGGCAGATTGCGTGTTAGTGCCAGAATTCGATGACGCATGTCGGCGCTCAGTTGTTCTTGGGTTCCGTCTCGGAAGCAGGCAGGTTCTGCCTCGGCTGCGGCCAGTTCGGACAAGCGCGCGTTCCACTCCGCCGCGAGGCCGGCTGCGACCAAACGATTTGCCGGGTCGACGAGCATGAAGCGCCGCCGCGCCGAGTCACTTTCGTAGCGGGCACGTGTGATACGGAGCTGATGATGATGTTCGCCCTGAGCGGTCAGGCGATCCAACTCGCTCTGGATGGCCATCGTCAGTTCCACCGCGTCCGGTATCAGCAGATCGAGAAGCAGTCGGGCGGTCGCCGCATCGACATCACGGGCAGGCACGCTCTGGCAGGCGGCGCGCCGTGCGTCGGCTTGATCGATGCAGACATAGCGCGGTCGCGCCGAGTGACCCTGGCGACGACCGTAGCGGACATACATCGGGCTGCCGCAACGCCCGCACATCACGCGGCCCTGCAACAGGGCAGGTCCTTCGCGCGGCGGACCAAAGGCCGTGGGTCGCCCGAAGTTCTGCGCATTGCTGCGCAACTGCTCTTGGATGGCCTTGAAGTCGGTCGATGAGACGTAGCCGGGGAAGTGATCGGGGATCATCACCGCCCATGTGTCCGGCTCAAGCCAACAACGCTCGACATGCCCGTTCGGCGCCCGTCGACAGCGTCGGCGGCCATAGACATAGGCGCCTGCGTAGGCCGGGTTGGTCAGGATGTTGGAGACCCGCGTGCGATTATAATCGCACCATATCGTTGTACCGGCCTTCTCTCCGCCCCAGGCCTGCTGTGCGAATTGGACACCGGAGGCCAGCAGCCGGCGGACCGTTCCGGCAATGCTGGCGGTGGCCGCAAAGGCTTCAAAGACCGCTGTAATGCTAGCCTGGATACCGGCATCCGGATTGAGCACGCAGCGTCCATCGGCCAAGTGCACCAGCCCAACCGGCAACCGCAGCGCCAATTCCCCACGCTGAGCCTTGTTGAGAATACCGCCACGCAGGCGGCTGCGCAGAAGATGCAGCTCGGCCTCGCTCATGGTGCCCTTGAGGCCGAGCAGAAGCCGATCGTTGAAGGCGGCTGGGTCGTAGATCGCTTCTTCATCCAGAATCAACGTCTCGGTATAGGCGCAGAGTTGCAGCAGTTGCTGCCAATCGACCGAGTTGCGCGCCAGCCTCGAGACCTCAAGCCCGAGGACGATGCCCACCTTACGCAGGCCGACGGCGGCAACCAGCGCTTGGAACCCATCGCGAGCCACGCTGTGCGCGCCGGACATGCCGAGATCCTGGTCGATGATATGGATCCGTTGCGTCGGCCAACCCAGCGCAACGGCCCGCTCCTGCAGCGCATATTGCCGCCGCGTGCTTTCGCCATTCTCGTTGACCTGGCGCAGCGTTGACTGACGAATGTATAGATAAGCGTCACGGGCCAGATGCTGAGAGGTAACACGTGGGTCATGCATGAGCAGCCTCCCGGGCAAGACGTTGAACGATCGATGCGATCGCCGCCGGCAGCGGTCCGCGGTGACACCTCTCAGTCGCCGACAACTTGGTCGGCGGTTGTCGCCGTGGCGGTTGGGCGTCGGGCGATGGGCCTTTGAGCCACCCGGCGAGACCATGCGGTAACAGCGCGGAACCCTGGGCGAGATCGGCCTGGGCCGCGTGACTGCGTAGTACCTCGTAATCGGCAACATCCTGCTGGCAGCACAAATCGTTCACGGCGGCGGCGGTTTTTTTTGGTCGTGCAGCACCCGCTCAAGACTGCGTCGGTGGATCGTTAGGCCGAAGCTGCGCTGCAGCTCGGTTAGCAGATCGCCAGCACGCCAATCAGGCCGTTCGCGCCGATGCCGCTTGATGTGTGCGAGGATCTCCGGGGTCAGCTTGTGCCCATGCTTCGGGCCGCGCCGCTTCGGTAGCAGACCCGACAGCCCGGCCGCTTCGAACGCCGCGTGTGCCTGATAGGCGGTCGGCAACGAGACACCAAACAGCTGCGCCGTGATCGCCACCGGCACCGCTTCGACGCGGTGCCGGCGGACCATCTCGTAGCGCAGTTGCAGCAGGTCACGGGGGTCGAAGAAACCACCGCCGCGGAAGAGCGGGTCGGCGATCGCGCCTGGCTTGTGATTGAGCGTGCCCGTCGCGGCAAGGGCGGCGAGTTTGGCATCTGGCGCCCGCGTCGGCCGGCCATGATCTATCGGCAATTCTGTCGCTCCTTTGCGAAATCTTGCCGCTCGCGCGGCGATAATTTGGATCCATAATCATCGGTTCTACCGCATCATTTGGAGAATTGCGACAAAATTGTCTTGAGGATTACGACAT
>JAYVME010000072.1:0-13305 GCA_043759115.1 Betaproteobacteria bacterium
CCCGGCAGCGAATGCACCTCCGGCGCAAAAATCTCTTTCCATGAAGCGGGCTTGGCCTTGATCGAGCCGACGTTGTGCATGAAGTCGAAGTACTTCATCACGTTGAGCGGCGTGAGATCGAAGCGCAGGGCCGGGTCGTTTAGCTGCACGAGGATGTCTTCGGGTTTGCTTTTGTCCTTGGAGAGCTGCAGGTAGACGTCGGCGGCGGCGCGCTTGTTGGTGTTGATGAAGTCGATCGCTTCCTTCAGGGCGGCATATACCGCCGCGGAGAGCTTCGGGTTCTCGTTGCGGAATTTGACGGTGGTGAAGAGCATGGTGCCGGTGGTCGGCCCGCCCATCACTTCGTTGACCGACACCACGGTGTGCATGCCGGGCTGCGCGAGTTCGATCGCCTGGTACGGCGGCGAGGCGAAATGGCAGCAGATGTCGGCCTGCCCGCCGCTCAAGAGCGCCGCCATCGCGTCCGGGTGCGCCATGCCGACGCCAAGCGCGTCGAAGCGCGCGTAGTTTTCGTAACCGTATTCTTTGGCCGCCGCGATCTGCAGGATGATCGCCGGCAGCGACACTTTGGGCGACGGCATGGCGATGCGGTTCTTGTCGGTGAGATCGCGGATGGATTTGATACGCGGATCGCGCGAATTCATCATCATGTTGAGGTAGGTGACGCTCGCGATACCGACGGGCTCGGACGGCGTGCCGCGGCTGCGCGCCCACAAGGCGGCGAACGACGGCGGGCCGACTGCGACGAAGTGCGCCGCGCCCGAGAGTATCGCGTCGTTGATCGCGGCCGGCGTGCCGACGATGAGATGGTTCGCCTTGACCTCGCCGAGCCCCGCCGCCTTCGCGTGCTTTTCGACGAGCTTCTGCTGCTCCATCACCATGAGCGGCAGGAAGGTGATGCCGAATTGGCGCGCGATGCGCACTTCGCCGGTCTCCGCGTGCGCGCACGCGGCAAACACGATTAACAGCAGCCAGAGCTTTGCTTTCATCATTTTCCTCCTCCTCAATATTGCAGCGTGAAAGCAATGATACCGCGAGGGCGTGAGGGTGAGGGAAAAGCCGGGACATCCGCTCATTCGTCGCCCGCGTATCTGGCGCTCGGTGCGGATCGAGCCGGGTGCGATGCCGTTGGCGCGGATGCCGTAATCCGCGTACTGCGCGGCGAGCGTTTTGGTGAATGAGATGATGCCGCCCTTGGTCGCCGCATACGCGGGCTTCATCGAGCCCATGAGCCCGAGATGGGAAGTCATGTTGATGATGGAACCGCCGCCTTTCATCATGTGCGGGATGGCGTGACGGCAGGTCAGGAACGGATGCAACAGATTCAACGCGACGGTGTGGTGCCAGACGTCGAGATCCATTTCGTGCACGGGCACGTCTTCCTGCAGCGAGCCGCCCGCGCAGTTCATCAACACGTCAAGCTTGCCATACCTGGCGACGGTCGCCTCGACCGCGCGCTTGACGCTGTCATCATTGGTGACGTCGGTTTCGATAAAAATCGCAGCGCCGCCGGCCGCGCGCACTTCGGCTTCCGCGGCAGCGCCGGTCTCCTTGTTAAGTTCAATGATGGCGACCTTGGCGCCTTCCCGCGCATAGGCGAGCGCCGTCGCTTTGGCGATGCCGGCGCCGGCGAGCAGAGGTTTGAAACAAAACCGTTTCGGTAACATGGCCACCCTCATTGTGTCCCGCAACGCAGCGAGGGAGCAATGTTAGCAGATGCGCATGCGGTCTATTTTTTCAGCAGCGCGCTACCGTAGAGCCCGGTCGGCTTGATCAGGAGTATCACCAGCATGATGGCAAACGGCGCCATCTGCGCCAGCGGCGCGTAGATGAGGGAGCCAATCGAGACGACCTGCCCGACGAGAAACGCGGAGATAAGCGTGCCCTTGACGCTGCCGAGTCCGCCGATGATGACGACCATGAACACGAACGCCAGCACCTCGAGCCCCATCTGCGGATCGACCATGATCAGCGGCGCGTGCAGTCCGCCCGCGAGCCCGGACAACGAGCCGGCGATGATGAAGGTGATGGTGAACAGCCGCGACACGTTGATGCCGAGACCTTCGACGTGCTCGACGTCCTCGATGCCGGCGCGGATCGCCTTGCCGATGATGGTGCGGTTCAGGAAGAGCCAGATGCCGGCATAAACGAGAATGGCGATGGCGAAGACTATCAGGCGGTAGACCGGGACTTCAGTACCGATCAGGTTCCACTGAATCATCGTCGGCACCGGCACCGGACGCGGCACGACCCCCCAGAAGTATTTGATGACCCCAATGCCGCCGATCAGGATGCCGAACGACGTGATCATGCTGTAGGTAAGCTCGCGTTCGTAGATACGCCGGAAGATCAAACGCTCGACGGCGAAGGCGACCACCCCCGCCGCCACGCATCCCCCGAGCACGCCGAGCCACACGCTGCCGGTCGTGAGGGAGAGGGAATAAGTGATGTAGCCGCCGACCGAGTAATAGAGCAGTTGATCGAGGCTGATGATGCGCATCAGGCCGAAACACAGCGAGAGCCCGATCGCCATCAAAAAGAAAATGCCGCCGAGGCTGAGGCCAAAGATGACGCCGGAGATCAAGAGTTGCGTATCCATCAGCGGCGCGCCTCTTCGCTGTCAGCCGTTGCGGCCGCGGCCTTCTTGCGGAAGACGAGCTTTTCCAGCAGCGGCTGCAGCGTGCCCCAGATGCCCTTTTCCCCGGCGAGCATGATGAATACGAGCAGGAAGCCGATGATGAGTTCCCAGTTGCCGATCAACTTGCTCACCACGTCTTTCATGCCGGTGTAAGCGAACGCGCCGACGAGGGGCCCGTACAGCGTGCCGACCCCGCCCAGGATCGTGACCACCACCGGATCGGCGGCACGCGCGGGGCTGGTGATTTCCGGGCTAACAAAGCCCAGATAGACCGCGTACAACGAACCGGCCAGCGCGGTCGTCGTATTGGCGATGACGAACGCCAGCAGGCGGATGCGGTAATGGTTGTAGCCGAGAAATTTGAGCTTGTCTTCGTTGATCTTGGTGGCAAGGCAGCACGCGCCGTAGATCGAGTCGTCGAGATATTTGTAGAACGCCCACACCGCCAGCGCAACGAGCCAGGCGAAGATAAAAAAATGGCCGGGCTTGCCAAGATCCAGTACCGGGGTCGAGGCAATGTTGGTCAGGAACCACAGTCCGTTGTCGCCGTGCGTGATGCCCACCAGTACCTTCTGCATGAGATAGAACACGATCACGGCCAGCGCCAGATTCACCAGTGCGAAATAGTCGCTGCGCAACCGGACAAACAGCGGGCCGACAACGTAAGACACGATGCACCCCGCGGCCATGCCGAGCAGGATGCCGATATAAGGATTGGTGCCGAAATAAAAAAGATAAAACGCCGTGGCGTAGGCGCCAACCGCGAGGTAAGCCGGCTGTCCGAACGAGATGAACCCGACGCGCCCGAGGAGAAAGCTGCAGCCCATCGTGTAGATGGAGAAAATGACGACCTCGTTGACGAACGGCAAGGGCAGAAACACCCGCGCCACCATCAAGAGCGAGAACGCAAGCAGGATGCCCCACCACCAGCGCCATGCTTTCATCATGCGGCCGCCGAAAAATAGTTACAGGTAGCGTTCACAAATTTCCGGTTTGATCGATGCGGGGTCTGCGAGCTTGGCCACGATGCGCCCTTCTTTGATCGCGTAGACCTTGCTGGATATCGCGCACACCAGGGGCAGGTTCTGCTCGACGATGACGAGCGCCGTGTTCTTGCTCAATTCGGAAAAAACGTTGCGCAGGTGCGTCACGATGCTGGGCGCGAGTCCCTCGGTGGGCTCGTCGATCAAGAGCACTTTCGGGCTGCCCAGGAGCGCCCTGCCGATCATCAGCATCTGGCGTTCGCCGCCGCTCAGATAACCGGCCTTGCGGTGCATAAGCGCTTTCAATTTCGGAAAATAGGTGGTGACCGGATCCCAGTTGTAATCCTTGGTGGCGTAACTGCCGAGCTCGAGGTTTTCGGCGACCGTCAGATCGGAAAACACTTTCTTGTCCTGCGGCACGTACTTGATCCCCATCTTCGCGATATCGTAGGACTGGCGGCCGACGAGATTCGCTTCGCCGCTGGTGATGGATCCGGCAAGCGGCTTCAGAAATCCGGCAATGCTCTTCAAGAGTGTCGTTTTGCCAGCGCCGTTGCGCCCGACGCAGGCGACGATCTGCCGCGGCCCCACGCTCATGTCGATGTCGAACAGTACCTTGGCCTCGCCGTAGGCGACGTTGAGGCCGCTGACGGAAAGTATGTCGCCGCTTTGCATCAGGACGCCGTTATCAGGAGGCATGCGCGTCGACATCCAGCGGAACGTCGATCTGCCAGTAGCTCCTGCGCACCTCCGGATGGTGCAGCGTTTCCGCGTAGCCGCCGTCCGCGATGATCCTGCCCTCGTGCATGACGGTGAGCCTCTGCAGGAAGTTTTCAACGTGTGAAATCTTGTGCTCGACGATCAGGATCGTCTGCTTGCCGATATGCCTGCTCAGCACTTTGAGAATACTCTTGATCTCGGATTCGGCGAGCCCCGCCAGCGGTTCATCGAGCAGCAGCACCTCCGGCTCGGCCAGCACCGCCATGGCGATCTCCAGCCGCCGCTTTTCACCGAGGCTCAAGTGCTTGACCTGCCGGTCGCGCACGTCCTGCAAATCGAACGTTTCCAGATTCGCGACAATCTTGTCTTCGTTGCGGTGCCGCTTGCAGGTGTTGAAGACGAGATGCAGCAACGAAGATTTGCGGTGCGCCCTGAAAAAAGCGAGTACCAGGTTGTCGATTACGCTCAGGTTATCGAAGGTGGAAGTCAGCTGAAAGGTGCGGGTCATGCCGATGGCGACCCTTTCCTGCGGAGTCATGCGCGTGACGTCGTTGCCTTTATAGAGGATGGTTCCTTCGTCCGGAACGTAGTATCCCGTCAAGAGATTGAAGAAGGTGGTTTTGCCCGCCCCATTGGAGCCGATGATGCCGGCCACTTCGTATTCACGCAGCGAATAATCGACGCGGTCAACGGCGACCAGTCCGCCGAAACGTTTGGTCACGCCTTCGGCTTTGATGATTTCGGTGCGCAGATCCGTACTCACGACCGGCCCTTTGCGAATGTTCCGCCGCGGCGAAAGGAACCAGCGTTCACCGCGGCGGAAGCGGGCAAGCGTGCGGAAGCCTGCTTGATCAGTAACCCAGCGACTTCAGCGTCGGCAGCACCGCCTCGCCGCCCATGGAGCCCATGACCGTAAAGAGATCCCACTCGTTCTTCTGTTCCTTGGGACCTTTGCCCTTCACCAGGAACGCGGCGTGCTTGTATTCGGCCGCGTGGTCCTCGCGCCATCGGGCAGGTCCTTTGACCGAGATGAACTGCCCCTTGTTCGCCATCAGCGCGGCGGAGACCTTCAGCGGATCATAGGATTTGGCGGCTTCGAAGCCCCTGAACATCTCCATGTATCCGATATAGGCAATGGCGGCGTAGGCATCGGGTGGGCGGTTGTACTTGGCGCGATACAGGTCGGTGAACTCCTTCGCGCTCTTGGCCACTTCCTTGTCGGGGAAGTTGGCGAGGTCGTAGTAGAAATAATGCATCGCATAAACGCCTTCCAGCGCTTCGGGCGGCAGACCTTTCGCCACCACGTTCGTGATGAAGGCGTTGAAAATCGTCATTTCCTTGTTGAGCCCCATCTGCTGGACCTGCTTCAGGAGCGCCACGGCATCGGCCGCAAATTGGGCGGCGATGAAAACATCCGGCTTGGCCGCGCGGACTTTCTGCAGGACGGTCGTGTAGTCGCTGGTGCCGAGCGAAACCTCGTCGTAGCCGACGATCTCGGCGCCGTACTCCTTGGCGGCGGCATAGACGCCGTCGCGGATGTCCCAGCCGAAGCTGTCGGAGCGTGCCAAAAAGAAAATCTTTTTCTTGCCCAGCGTTTTGACGGCCGCCTGGCCTGCCATGTAGCCCACTGTCCACGGGCTGTAGGCGGTGGCGAAGGTCGAATCGGCGAGCTTGCCTTTCTGGAATGCTTCCTTGGCCATCACGCAGACGGGAAAATAAGGCATCGGTTCTTTGCTGACCATCGCATTGATCGCGTAGGCGAGCGGCGCCCATGTCTGGCCGCCCACGCCTTTGACCCCTTCGGAAACCATGTAACGGTAGCGCCGCACGCCGACGTCCTGCTTGGCTTCATCATCCGCGACTACGCCTTCCACCATGACGTTGCCGCCGGGCATGTTGAGCCCGCCTCTTTTGTTGATGACATCCACCGCCAGCAGCGCGCCCTCCTTTTGCGTTTCAGCCACTGCCGCAAACGTTCCGGTGAGCGGCAGCAGAATGCCCACTTTTATCTTGGCGGGCTCAGCGGCGAGTGACGTGCCAAACCCGAGCACATTGCAAAACAGAAAAATCGAAAGTGAGGTCAAAAGCTTTTTCATGTTTATCCCTTCCTATTGCGTAAAGTGGATGCAAATCTTCAACCAACAGCCGGGATCGAACTCAAGCCGGCGATCCCGCCCCATGCTTATTCACGTTTGCGGACAAGCTTCGCTTGACACGCTACGCAGCGGCGGATAGCCGATGTTCTCCAGCCCATGACTCCTCGGACTCAGCTGCAACGGTTCACGCACGGTGTCGTCACAGTTTTGTGATCGAAGGATGCGCAACCGACGCCGGCCATGCATTGATCTATATCAACGATGCGCCGGTTAGGAATTGCCCCCGGGCGGCCTGCTGCGTCATGCTGGTCGCGCGTGAGGTCAACCTGCCGCGCATACGTTCGCCGCGTGGCGCGGCACTTGCCGGCGCCGTACCCGGCTGCCGGTGATGCGGCGGGTTTAGCGTATCCGGAGAGGAAAATGAGAGCGTTCGAATACATCGCCGCCAAAGATTCCCGGCATGCCGTGGCGTTGCTGGCCGAGTATGGCGCGGCCGCCAAGGTGCTCGCGGGCGGCACCGATCTGCTGGTCGAACTCAAGGCCGCCCCGCATGTCCCGCAAATGGTCATCGACATCTCGCGCGCGGAGGATCTGCAGAACATCGCGCTCACGGATGAGGGTCTCAGCATCGGCGCCCTCGTCACCCACACCGCGATCATGCGCTCGCCGCTGATCCGCGAAATGTTCCCGGCCCTGGTCGATGCGGCGCACACCATCGGCGCCGTGCAGACGCGGAATCTCGGCACGCTGGGCGGCAACCTGGTGACCGGCGTGCCGTCCATGGACAGCGGCCCCACGCTGGTAGCGCTCGAAGCACTGGTGATTATCCTGGGGCCGGCCGGCCGCCGCCAGTTGCCTCTCGCGGACTTCTTCACGGGGCCGCGCAAAACCGCCCTCAAGCCTGACGAGCTGCTGGCGGAGATCGTCATTCCGAAAAAAAACCTCGGCAAGCCCGTGCATTTTCTGAAATTCGGCCTGCGCAAAGGACAAGCACTGGCGCTGGTCAACGTCGCAGCGAGCCTGCGGGTCGACTGGGACAAGCAGCTCTGCATCGCGCCGCGGATCGCGCTCGGCGCAGTCGCGCCGACGGTCATCCGCGCGACCCAGGCCGAGGCCTACCTCGAAGGCCGCGCGATCACGCCGGAGGCGATGGCGGAAGCCGGCCGTATCGCCGCCGGCGAAGCGAAACCGATCAGCGACTTTCGCGCCTCCGCCGGCTACCGGCGGGATTTGATCGCGGTGCTCACCCAACGCGCTGTGGACGGCGCTTACGCGCTGGCCAAGGCGAAGCGTGACCAGGAGGCATGACATGGCGAACGTAACGCTCAACGTCAACGGCGAGACGCGCACCGCGTCCGTGCCGCCGGAAACGACGCTGCTCAAGCTGCTGCGCGAGAACTTCAACCTGACGGGCGCCAAGCTTGGCTGCGATGTCGGCGATTGCGGCGCCTGCACCGTGATCGTCGACGGCAAACCGGTCAACGCCTGCCTGATGCTGGCCGGCCAGGCCGACGGCCGCGAGGTGTTGACCATCGAAGGGCTCGCGACGCAGGATAAATTGCATCCGCTGCAAAAGGCGTTCGAGGATCGCGCGTCGCTGCAGTGCGGCTTCTGCGGGCCGGGCGTGATTCTGTCGGCCAAGGCGTTGCTCGATGAGATTCCGAGCCCCAGCGTGCCGGAGATCCGCGATGCGCTCTCCGGCAACCTCTGCCGCTGCACCGGTTACACCAAGATGATCGAGGCGATTCAGGACGCGGCGCGCACCATGCGCGGCGAACCCGCGGACAAGGCCGCGTAGTTCGCGGCGGAAAGGACCGAACCATGGCTGCGAAAACCAAAGTCGCCGAAAAACGAGCGCCGCTGGAGACAGTGCGCGAAGCGGATGAGAACCTGCGCCTGCCGGCGATCGTGCCGCCGGTGACCTACCCGCTCGAAACTCTCGTGCCGCAGGTCCGCCTGCAAACGCCGGCGGTCGGCCAGCGCGCGACGCGACCCGACGGCCGCCTGCACGGACTCGGCCAGACCCGCTACATCGACGATCTTACTTTTCCCGGAATGCTCTACGCGAAGATCAAGCGCGCCGGCGTTTCTTCCGCGCGGATCAAGAGCATCGATACGCGGGAAGCCGAAGCCATGCCGGGCGTGATGGCGGTGCTGACCGGCCGCGAAATCCCGGTCAACTCGTTCGGGCCGTCGCTGAAGGACCAGCCGGTGCTCGCCGACACCCAGGTGTTTCATGCGGGCGACGGGGTTGCCGCGGTGGCCGCCGTGACCGAACAGATCGCGCTCGAAGCGCTCGACAAGATCAAGGTCGAGTACGAGATTTTGCCGGCGGTTTACGATCCGGTCGAGGCGATGAAGGACGATGCGCATAAAGTGCATGCGCCGAACGGCAATATCTACGCCACGAAGGTCATCAGAAAAGGCGACATCGAAAAGGGATTCGCCGCCTCCGACCACATTTTCGAAGGCCGCTTCTGCACCCAGATGGTCGAGCACGTGCCGCTGGAACCGCACGCCACGATCGCCCTGTGGGACGCCAACGGCCGCGTCACCATCCATTCGACGCTCGGGCGCATCACGCTCGGCCGCGCCGATATCTCGCGCACGCTGAAGTTGCCGCTCAACCGCATCCGCATTGTGGCCACCATAGTCGGCGGCAATTTCGGCGGCAAGAACGAGATCACGCAGGAGCCGGTACTCGCGCTGCTGTCGAAAAAAACCGGCCGCCCCGTCAAGGGGACGTTTACGCGCACCGAGGAATTTATTGCGACCACCACGCGCCATCCGATCATCATGGATTTCAAGACCGGCGTATCGAAAGACGGCAAAATCCTCGCGCGCAAAGTGCGCCTGGTGCTCGACGGCGGCGCCTACTGCTCGTGGAGCGAGACCACGCTTGGCAAGGCGTGCATCCTGTCAGCGGGCCCGTACAACATCGATCACCTCCTCGCGGAAGCGTTCGTCGTCTACACCAACAAGACGATGACCGGCGCGATGCGCGGATTCGGCGCGCCGCAAGTGTGCTTCGCCTACGAATCGCAGATGGACGACATTGCCGCCGCGCTCAACATCGATCCGCTCGACATCCGCCTTCTTAACGCGTTCGAGGAAGGCTCGCCGAGCCCGACCGGCCAGGTGCTGCACAGCGTGGTGCTCAAGGACTCGCTCCTGCAGGCCGCGCAGCGCTTTGGCTGGAAGGAGCCGCGGCAATGAAACGGCGCGGACGCGGCATCGCCTGCATGTGGTATCCGATCGGCTTCACGGTCGCGGCAAACCCGAGTGCTGCGGTGGTCAAAGTCAATGAGGACGGCACCGCGACCGTGCTCACCGGCACGGTGGAAACCGGCCAGGGATCGCTGACCGTTCTGGGGCAGATCGCGGCGGAAGAGCTCGGCATCGCCACCGATGACGTGCACGTGGTCTCGGCCGACACCGACGCCACGCCGATGGACACGGGCGCGATCGCCAGCCGCACCACCTACGTGACCGGCAACGCGATTCGGCTGGCCGCCGAAAAAGCCAAACTGATTTTGTTCGAGGTCGCGGCGCCGATGCTGGGCGTGAAACCCGATCAGCTCGAAGCGCGCGACCGCAAGATCCAGGTCAAGGGCTACCCGCAGCGCAATCTCGCCATCGGCGAAGTGGCCAACCATGCGCAGGTGGTCATGGGCCAGCCGCCGATCGGCGCCGCATCGTTCAATCCGCCGACCGTCGCGCTCGACCCGGAAACCGGACAGGGCAAGCCGTTCAGCACCTATGTCTATGCCACCCAGATCGCCGAAGTGGATGTCGACGACGAGACCGGCGAAGTGGAGGTGCTGCGCATCGTCGCCGCGCACGACTGCGGCACCGCCATCAACCCGATGCTGGTCGAGGGCCAGGTCGAGGGCGGCATCTCGATGGGGATCGGCTTCGCGCTGCAGGAAGAAATCCTGTTCGATGCGGCCGGCCGCCAGATCAATCCGAACCTTACCAACTACATCATGCCGACCGCGCTCGACATGCCGGAGATTGAGGTTGATATCGTCAAGAGCTTCGACCCGACCGGGCCGTTCGGTGCGAAGGGCGTGGGCGAGCCGACGTCGGTGCCGACCGCCGCGGCCATCCTCAATGCAATTCGCGACGCGGTCGGCGTGCGCATCACCTCGCTGCCGGCAACGCCCGAGAAAGTGCTCGCCGCAATCAAGGCGAAACGCGCGCAGGTTGCCAAACAGATCGGCGGCGCGCGCCCGCGGCTAAGTCGCTAGTACTTCATCCCGGTTTTCTTGACGAGCTCGCGCCACTTCTCGAACTCGGCTTTCACTTCGACCGCGAATTCCCGCGCCGAATTGCCGACGACGTCGGTGCCTTCGATTTCCATGCGGCGCGCGACTTCCGGCGATTGCAGCGCGCGTTTTGCCTCGGCGTTGAGCTTGCCGATGATGTCCGCCGGCGTGTGCGCGGGCGCGAACATGCCGAACCACGCGACGACGTTGTAACCGGGCACGCCGCTCTCGGCCACTGTCGGCAGCTCGGGCAGCGCCTTGCTGTGCACGGCGCTGGTGACGGCGATGCCGCGCAAACGCCCGCCCTTGATGAACGGCAAGACGGAGATCGGGCTGCCCACCATCCAGTCGGCCTGCGCCGACGCCACCGCGGGATAGGCATCGGCCACGCCTTTGTACGGCACGTGCACCATCGGCACGCCGGCCATCACGCTCAACAACTCGGCGCCCATGTGCACGATGCTGCCGGTGCCGGCAGACGCATAACTCACGCCGCCGGGTTTGAATTTCGCGAGCGCGATAAGTTCCTTCACATTGTTCACCGGCAGCGCGGGCGTGACGACCACGATGTACGGATTGGACGTGAGCCGCGTGACGGCCTGCAAATCGCGCACCGGGTCGTAGCCTTGCGGACGTATCGCCGCACCGGTGATGACGCTGCTGCTGCTCACCAGCAGCGTGTGGCCGTCGGGCGCCGCTTTGGCGACCAATTCGACGCCTATGCTGCCGCCCGCGCCGACGCGGTTATCGACGACGAACGACTGGCCCCACACGCGGCTGTAGTGCTGCGCGGCGATGCGCGCGAGCGCATCCACGCCGCCGCCGGCGGTCACATTCACGATGACGCGCACCGGCCGCCGCGGATAGCTTTGCGCGTGCGCCTGAACGCATGCCAGCGCCATCGCTGCCGCCGCGACGATGTGAAGAAAGCGGGTATTGTGCATCAAAATAAGTATGTGGCAGATCGACAATATGCGCAATTGGCCGGCTCCAAATGTTCGGAGTGTGCGCGCCGTGCGCCCTCTCGCCGCGCGAGTGAGATAGACTTCCGTCATGCCCAAACCACGACTCGAACGCGTACGCGTCGCGCAGCCGATAACAGCGAAGCGGGGAGCATAAGAATCTTGCTACGTGAACCGCCCATCGATAACGCCGCAATCGACGCCGGCGGCGAGGCCGTGCCATCCGTGACCGAGGTGCTGCGCGCAGCGCTCGCGCCGCTCGCGGCCGGTATCGACGCCGCCTTCATCTACGGGCCGACGGCGCGGGGTGCTGTGACCGGCCATATCGAGGTGATGATCATCGGCAGCGAGATTGCCTATGCGGACGTGATTCCAGGCTTCATCGCCGCCACTAAATACATCGGCCGCACGATCAACCCGAGCGTTTATAGCGCAACCGACTGGAGCCACAAGCTCGCGGCCGGCAACCGCGTAGTACTGGCGGTGCTGAAGCAGCGCAAGATTTTTCTGATCGGATCGGAAGATGGCATTCCGCAACCGCGCTGACATGGCAAGCACGCGGGGCGACACTTCGCGATATCATTAATCGTGCTCAAGCGTTTCTCACTTCTGCTGTGCCTGACGATATTCGCGGCGTGCGCGCAGCAAAGCACCACACCGCCACGGTCCGGCGGCGGCTTTCAGTTGTCGCAGCTTGCGAAATCGGATATCGACCGCGTCGCCGAGGCGCATCAGCGCGAAATCTTCGCCGACTTGAGACTGCTTGCCGGAAAACTCTACCGCAGAAATCCACGCGAGCTGAAGAAAAGCGGCCAGCCCGGCGTGGAGGCGGGTCTTGCGCGCATTTTCGAGGGACGGCACGAATGGAAGTTTGCGGAGCTGCGGGGCAAGCGCGGCACCGATGCGATCCACCTCGCGTTGCGCGACGACTATACGGGCGACCGCGTGCTCGCGCTGGTGGCCGGGCTCGGCAGCATGCTGCAGGCGGCGTTCAACGACAAGACCGAATTTTTCGTGCTCGACGATCTCGATCCGCAGCGGCTCTACAACGCCGCGCGCAACGTGGAGATCGCGGTGTGGAAGCTCTCGAATGCGCACGCCGCGCAGGGTGAACTTTACTTGCTGTCCAACGAGGGCGCCGGACCCGCGCCCAACCTCTCCTTCGAGCGCGAATTCGGCAAGATCATCGGCAGCCTCGACGTGCTCTCGAAGATTATCGCCGACAAGGAGAACCGCACCATCGTCAAAGTGATCCAGAGCCTCGCGACCGCGGTGTTCCTGCCGATTAAGTAAGGACCCGCCTCAAAAACACAACACCGACAAGCAACCGCCGATAAATTCTTTTCAATACCCCCTTGAGGGGTACGCCGATTGACGTCGACATAATTCCAGACCTGCCGCCAAACCAACGCCAAGTCTTTTGAGCTTATCCGCGTTCATCCGCGTTTATCGGCGGTTCCAAAATAGTTTTGAGACTGCCTCTAAGTCAGGCCGCCTTCACGAGCACGTCGCGCAACACGGCATCGACCGTGCGCCCCAACTTGTCGACGATCTCCGCGATGTGCGACGCGTTGACGATGAACGGGGGTGCCAGCATGACGTGATCGCCGCTCTTGCCGTCGACGATGCCACCGGCCG
>JAYVME010000073.1:0-2523 GCA_043759115.1 Betaproteobacteria bacterium
GCCGAGCGGGAACGAATTCTTTGTCGAAGGCAACGACACGCTGCTGGAAGCGGCGCTGCGCGCCGGGTTGTCGCTCAGCTATGGATGCAGCAACGGCAACTGCGGGCTATGCAAGGCCCGGGTGCTGGCGGGGCAGGTGCAGAAAACCCGCCATTACGACTACGTTCTCACTGAAGCCGAGAAAAACGCCGGTGTGGTGCTGATGTGCTGCAATACCGCGGTCGTCGACCTGGTGATCGAGGCGCGCGAGGCGCATGGCGCGCTGGACATGCCGTCGCAGAACATCGCGGCGAAAGTAAAATCGGTGGGCCCGCTGGCTGATGACATGCGGCTGCTGCGCCTGCAGACGCCGCGCAGCAACCGGCTGCGCTTTCTCGCCGGACAATCGGTGGCGTTGACGCTGGCTGGCGGGGCCACTGCCGACTGCCCGGTGGCGAGCTGTCCGTGCGACGACCGTAATCTCGAATTTCACATCGAGCGGCGTCCCGGCGATGCCTTTTACGAGGGCGTGTTCACCGGGCTCACCGGCGTGGACACCGTACGTGTCGAGGGGCCGCGCGGCGACTTTGTCCTGAACGAGGCGTCGACTCGGCCGCTGATCTTTATTGCGTACGGCGGCGGCTTCGCGCCGATCAAAAGCCTGATCGAACACGCGATGGCGCTCGATGTGGCCGAAACCCTGCAGCTTTACTGGGTGGCGGACGAAAAATCCGGCCACTACCTGAATAATCTGTGCCGCTCGTGGGCGGATGCGCTGGACAACTTCCGATACGTCCCGGTGACGGCGGACCGCGACCCGGCGCAGGATGCCGCCATGCGCGACGCGCTCGCGCGAGTGCTGCCGGCGCAGGACGCACTGGCCGGGCATGACGTGTACGTCGCCGGGCCCGAGTCGTTCGCGAATGAAGCGGAGTACCTGCTGCTCGATCTCGGCCTGCCGCGTGCGCAATTATTGGTCAATCGCCTGCCTGCGGCGTGAGCGTGGCGATTGAAGCAGCGCGCTTGATCCGCGGCCATGCAGCCGGCGCGCGCGCCGCGTGAAGGCTGAAAAGGTTTGACGTCGTAAATTCCGTGTGGAGTCAGGCTGAATGTCTATCGAAATGAACGGGAAGGTGATCGCAACCGACGCGGAAGGCTACCTCGTCGACCCCGTTGACTGGGATGACAACGTCGCATTGCTGCTCGCACAGCAGGAGGAGATCGAGCTGGGTGAGGAGCATTGGAAAATATTCCGGTTTATGCGCAAGTATTATGACGAGCATCAGATTGCCGCGGATGCGCGTTTCGTCAAAAGGCTCGTGGCCGACGATCTCGGGTACGGGAAAAACGCCGGCAGCCGTTTATCCGAATTATTTCCCTATGGCTACGTAAAACAGGCATGCAAAATCGCCGGCATGAAACGGCCCCGCGCGTGGAGCACGGGGTGAGCCGGGTATGAGTAACCGAGATCCGCGCATGCGCGCACGGCCACGGCCTCTCTAGCTTACGCTGCCGAATCCCTTGTCGGTTGCGCCGGCCGGCGCCTTGAGCCCCGCCAGCCGGCACCCTTGCGCCACCGGTCCGCCGGGAAAGAGCAGGTACAAACCCTTGATGCCACCCTTACGGTGGAATTTTTCATCGAGCGCATCGTGCAGTTCGCGCAGGTTGATGGCGATGTCCGCGTGTCTGGCGTAATACTCGTGCAGCGCGCGCAGCGCCTCCCAATGGTCGGCGCCGGGTTCCAGGCCTTCCCGCCGCGCGGCCTCGAGTGCGGCAGCGGTTGTCCAGTCGGGCGGCGCGTGCGGAAAGGCGGGATCTTGCGCGCCGCCATCGCTGTTTTCTGTAATCGCTTTGATCAGGCTCATGGCTTTAGTCTCCGCTTGTCGATCGCATGGGCTGGAATGATGCCGTGGTTATCGTCGATTCCATGCCCGGCTGTTGCACTCAGGGTAATGGTTGATCGCCGGTTCGGGCAATGTCGATCTCGACAACCTCGTCCACCAGCTTCTTGATCACACGCACCATCTCCGGCGCTTCCATCTCCATCATATGCTCGAGCACCCACTTGTTGTCGCTGCTGGCCATGGCGTCGGATACCTGGTTGCCAAAGTAACGCACGCAGGCGTAACCGGGATCGCGCGCAATGTATTCAAACTGCGCGTAGTCCTCGAACCGGTCGTTCAGCGTTTGAATGAATGGCGCCCGGTAATCCCCCGGGCCAAGTAAGTCCAACTGATTGTTTTCCATCGTTTTGGCAAGGTGCGCGGCAACCGCGTTGATGAGCGCCGCACGCTCGGCGTCGTTGCACCGGCCATGCACCGTGCGATCGGTCAACTGCACGAGAAACGCGATGAACTCCGTGATAATTGCGGTCACCTGCCGGTCGGTGCCGAAGCGGAAGCCGTCTTTTTCGAGGTGCTTGAAGATCTCGATCGAAATCTTCCAGATATTCGCGCCGATGACGCCGGCGCGTTCTTCGGCAGTGCGCGGCGCCTTCTTATTGCGCCAGCGGGTCTTGATGAGCCCGATCGACGGACGAGTGCT
>JAYVME010000074.1:0-13294 GCA_043759115.1 Betaproteobacteria bacterium
ATGAACAACCCCGCGGCAAGCCGCGGGGTATCAAAACCAAAGACATCGGCGAAAGTGTTCGCCCCAAGGGGCGGGGAATTGGACCCGAAGAGAGATTAAAAGTCACATTTACCTTCCCGTCAGATCGAACCTGAGTTGACGGCGGCAAGCGCTCTACTCCAGATCGCTCGCCAGGCTCGTTACTCCGCCTTCGCGCCCGCGGCCTTCACCACTTGCGCCCAGTTCGAAATATCGTTACGGATGATCGCCGCATACTCCTCGGGCGTGCTGGTCTGCGGATCCGCGCCGAGCGCGAGATAGCGCTCGCGCAAATCCTTGACGCCAACCGCCTCGACGATCGCGCTATTGAGCCGCGCGACAATCTCTTTCGACAATCCCGCCGGCCCGAGAAAGCCGTACCAGGTCGTCGATTCGTAGCCGGGCATGCCGGATTCCGCGACGGTCGGCACGTCGGGCAGCACCGCCGCGCGGGCCTTGCTCGTCACGGCGATCGCGATCACCTTGCCGGCGCGAATATGGCCGAGTACCGGCGCAATATTGACGAACACCATATCGCACTGGCCGCCAATGACGTCGACGATGGCCGGGCCGGCGCCCTTGTACGGCACGTGCACCATGCGGATACCCGCCATGGTATCGAGCAGCGCCGCCGCGAGATGCATGGTATTGCCGACGCCGCCGGACGCGTAGTTGAGTTTGTTCGGCTGCTTCTTTGCGAGCGCTATCAGGTCCTTCACGCTGCGCACCGGCAGCGACGGATGCACCACCAGCACACTCGGCGTGAGCGCGACCAAGCTGATCGGCGTGAAGTCCTTCGTCACGTCGTACGGCAGCTTGTCGTACAGCGACACGCTGATCGGCAGCGAGCTGTTGCCGAACAGCAGCGTGTAGCCGTCGGGCGCCGCGCGCGCGACAATCTCCGCGGCGATGTTGCCGTTCGCCCCCGGGCGCGGGTCGGCAACGACCTGCTGCCCGAGCAAGTCGTTGAGCTTCACCGCCAGCGGGCGTATCAGCGTATCCGCCGCGCCGCCCGGCGGGAACGGCAGCACCACGCGTATCGGTTTGTTGGGATAGCTTTGGGCAACTACGCACGGCGCGATCGCGTACACCGCTGACGCCATTGCAGCAACAATGGATAACTTCATTTTTCGCTCCCCCGAGTAGTGACAGCAGTATCCCGACCGCCATCGTCGTCGTCAAATCCGCGCTGCGCTCCCCACTCCCGCTTCACGCCCGCTTTTACCCACCCTCGCGAAATTTTATGATCTGGCGCCGCTCGCGCTTGGTCGGCCGGCCTTTGCGTTCGCCCGTCACGCTGCCGCTCACTTTGCGGTCGGCAATCTGCGCGACGCGCCGCGCAATGCTCTCCGCGGTCTCTGCGTAAAGCTTGCGCGCTGCGTCGGCCGGCCCGCGGCGATCCGCGAGCGCTTTGACCACAATGTTCCACGCGAACTCGCCGACGCGGATCGCGAGCGCGTCGCCGATCCTCACCTCTTTCGCCGGCTTGATGCGCTCGTCGTGCAACCTCACCTTGCCCGCAACAACCGCGGCCTGCGCCAGTGCGCGGGTCTTGAAGAAGCGCGCGGCCCACAGCCACTTGTCAATACGCACGCGGTCGTCCGCGTCGCTCACGGCCTCATTCCCCTTCCCGTTTTTTGGACAACAGGCAATACAACAGCGCGCGGTCCGCGTCCGTCAACTGCCGCGGGTCGCCGTCCGGCGCGAAGTGCAGCTTGAATGCGCCGATCGCCGCGGCGGGATCCGCAACGTCGTTGTCGAGTTCGATGCCGATCGACGCGGAATTCACGTCGCGGTTACCACTCCAGCCGGAAACTCCGGCGTGCCAGGCGCGGGCGTGCTCATCCACCAGCGCATAGATCCTGCCGTCGCGCCCGATCAAATAGTGCGCACTCACCATGGAAAGCGGATCGGTCAGCGTACGCAGCGCATGCCCGGCATTGGCGGCGCCGGTGTAATACAGGATCACAAAATTCGGCCGCCGCTCGTTGAAGTTTCCCGACGGGCGCAACTCTACGGGCAGGCCGGTGCGCTGCATTGGCGGCAGCGGCGCGCAGGCCGCGACAGCAAGCATCACGAACGCCAGAAAGATACGAATCAGCATCGCCCCGGCGGCTTACTTCGCCCCCGCCTTCTCCAGTATCTCGACCATCGCCGAGTACCTGCGTGAGCGCGCGAGGCGCAGCGGCGATTCACCGTTGCGGTCGGCGAGGTTGACGTTCGCGCCCGCTTGCACGATGGCGCGCAGCGTCTCGATGTGATGCGGCCCGCCGTTGCCGAGCACTATCGATTCGATCAGCGCCGTCCAGCCAAGATTGTTCACGTGATCGAGCGGCGCGCCGGCGTTGATGAGCAACTTCACCACCTCATCATGGCCGAGATGCGCCGCCGCAATCAGGGCGGTGCCATCGTAGCGGCTCGTCACCTGCTTCGCACTCGCGCCCAGCGTCAATAACAGCCGCAACGTTGCGGGATCATTGGCGACCGCGGCTATCGTCACTGCATCGTAGTGGTCGCGCTCCTTCATGTTCAAGTCGGCCCCGCCCTTGGCGAGCGCGGTAATCGCATCGCGATGCCGTCCGAACGTCGCCACATGCAGCGGCGTGCGGCCATAGTTGTCGCGCGCATTCACGTCCGTCTTGTTTGCGATGAGTCTGCCGATCTCAGCCGCGTCGCCGCGCGCCGCCGCAGCGCGCAATCCGTTGTAGCCCGCGATTTCGCCCGCACCCGGCGCGACCTGCGCAGCCGCAGAGCCCACCGCCACGCACAAAAGCATCGCCTGAAATTGCACCGTGCGTTTCACTCGCAGCACCGCACCAGACGCCACCGACAGTAATCCCTCTCCTTCATCCTTCATCCTTCATCCTTCCGCCTTGCCTTTTGCCCGGCCGCACCAGCAAGCTGCCCCCCGCCAGCATAACCGCGTTGATCCAGAACAATACGGCAACGCCGAGTGCAGCGGCGAGCGCGCCGAATATCACGGGGCCGACCAGCTTGGTGGCGTTATCCACCGCAAAGCGCACGCCGAGCGCCTCGCCCGAACGTCCTTCCGGCGAACGCGCGTACATGATCATCAGCGAAATGGGCTGGCTGACATTGAGACCGAAGCCGAAACAGAACGCGATGATCGACAGCGCGACGGCGGTCGTCACGAACGGCACGGCAAACAGGCTCAACCCGCCGAGGACCAGCGCGTAAGCGAGCACCCTTTCCTCGTTGAGCCACGCGATTAACTGCGGCAGAATCACGCGCGCCGCGAATCCGCCCACCGCGCACAGGGCGATGACCACGCCGATTGCGGATGCCGAAAGACCGTGCGCATCGCCATAGACCGGAATGTAGAACTGGAATATGTCGAGGCCGCTCTGCGCGAGGCTGCTCGCCACCAGCACCGGCCACACGCCCGGATTCGTCAGCGTGCTGCGCACATTCATCGCCGGCGCGGTGATGCGCTTGCCGCGCGGCAGGCGGCCGCCCCACACCGCGAGTATGCCGACCGGCGCTAGCAAACACAGAGCGACGTACAGAAACGCGAGCCCAGGCCCGGCGTTGTCGAACGAAAAACCCGCCATGAGCGGGCCCGCCGCAGCCGCCACCGAGATCGACATTGCGTAGTTGCTGTAATTGCGCGCGCGGTTCCCGGTACTGGAGAGTGCGCCGACCATGTTCTGCAGCGCGATGCTGTAAAACGTCGAGCCGATGCCATTCATGGCCGCTGCGATGAATACCGCGGGCAACGTCGGTATGAAACACGGCAGCAGCATGCCGCTCGCGCTAAGCAATGCGCCCAGCGTCAGCGGCCAGCGCGCTCCGTAGCGATCGGCAATCCTGCCCGCCGGCCACGACAACAGCGTCGGAAAAAGCGCGAATGTCGTGGCGAGCGCGCCGATCGTGAACGGCTGCGCACCCAGCTGCAACGCAAAGAGCACTGTCAGTACGCGGGATCCGCGCGTGCCCGTCATGTTGAAAAACGCCAGCGCAAGAACGAGACTAATCTGCATCGGCAGCCGCCGTCATCTTTGCGCGCGATTGAGAAGCGGTCTCGAAAACACAACACCGAAATGCAACCGCCGATGAACGCCGATGAACGCCGATGTAATAAATAATAAGAAAAGAGCGATGAATGATGCGTTAAGAGCGAAACCGTTCATTATCCGTTACCCGTTCCTCATTATGAGTTCACTTGGTTTTGATCTTATTCGCGTTCATCTGCGTTTATCGGCGGTTCCGTATTATTTTTGAGAACACTTCTGAATCACCGCTCTCTCCCCCTACTCCGCCTTGATGCCGGTTGCTTTCGCGAGCCGGGTGATTTTTTCGATTTCACGCTGGATGTAATCGCCGAACTGCTCAGGCGAACCGGATACCACTTCAAACCCCTGCGCGGTCAGCACGGATTTAACGTCCGCCAGTAACAGCACCTTTGCCGTTTCGGCATTCAGGCGGCTCACGATCGCCGCCGGCGTTCCCGCGGGCGCGAGCAGCCCGAACCACGACAACATTTCAAAACCAGGCAGCGTTTCGGCGACCGTCGGCACCCCGGGCAGCATGCTCGAGCGCTGGGGTGTGGTCACGCCGAGCGCCCGCGCCCTGCCCGATTTGATGTGCGGCTGGATGCCGGTCACGGTCGCAAACATGATCGACACCTCGCCGCCGATCAGCGCGGCGATCGCCGGCGTCGTCCCTTTGTACGGGATGTGCACGATATCGATGCCGGCCATGGTCTTCAGCAGCTCGCCGCTCAGGTGATGGGTGCTGCCGTTGCCCGCGGAGGCGTAGTTGATCTGCCCGGGCCGCGCTTTCACCAGCGCGATGAGCTGCTTCACGGTGGTCACCGGATAAGCCTGGCCGCGCGCCGATTGAGACAGCGCCGCGATGCACGTGAGTACTGTGATGTTGATGCGCATTCCCCGCCCTTCAGAAAAAATGTGTCCTGTTATATGGAATCCGCACGGCGCCGTTCGCGGAATTGACTAACGCTTGCGGTGTTTCAGAATAAATTCCCGCGTCTCGCGCGCACAGCGCACGGCGTCGGTCGCCGCGACGTGATAAGAGTCGCCCGGCAGCACGCGCAGTTCCGAGTTCGGTATCGTCACCTGCCACGCGCGCGTCGCTTCGACCGAGCCCAGCGCGCTGCCTTCGGTCATCAGCATCAGCGTCGGGCACCGGATGCGCGGCAGGTCGCCGGTGATGTCCGTATACGGAATGGTCTCGCTGAAGCTGACCATGGTCGATACCGCGGTTTGGCCCATGAGCTTGGTCCAATACTCAACGCCTTCCGCCGGAAAGTTGCTGCCCAGACGCTTGCCCATATTCTTCTTTGCCCACGCCTCGACGCCGATTTTTTCGAGCTCTGCAATGGAGTCCGCGGCTTTGGCGCCCATGCGGTCCCACTTCGGCGGCGGCGTGCCGACCACGGTCAGGCTCAACACTTTATCCGGGCAGCGCGCCGCGAAATGGCGCGCGATCGTGCCGCCGAACTTCGCCGCGATGAGATGGAAGCGCGCGATGCCGAGCTGCTGCATGAGGGCGAGGTAGTCGTCGACGATGAGATCGATGGTCCACTTGTAGTCGCGCGGCATCACGGTCGACTCGCCGAAGCCGCGCGTATCGGGGCGCACCACGCGGAACTCGCCCGCGAGTTGCGGCACCCAGCCGTACCATGCCAACCCGCGCTCGGCGTTGCCATGGATCATCAATATCGTCTCCGCCTCGCGCCACGGATCGGTGAAATCGTCGACGAGGTAGTGCATTTCGAGATCTGGGGCAATGCGGGCGACAGGCATGGTCGTGAATTTCTGGTGTGTGGAATGGTGCTTTATGCATTAACCGCGGCGTCTTGGCAACTGCTTGCTTCCGCCTGCGTGGCGGAAGCGGGAGATCGCGAGATTGTGAGATCGCAAGTAGTATTTGGTTTGACGGCTCTTTTCCTCGCGTGCCTTCCGCCCTCGCGCGCTCCCGCTCTCCCGGACATTTGCGGCCCGACTTGGAGCACGCGAAAAACGGGTAGAGAATAGGCCTTTCACATAAACGAAATATGACCATGCCTTGTTATTCCGCGCGGACGGCGTCCCGCGCGACCGCAGGCGCTCTCGGCCTGATCGCGGGCGCCGCGCTTACTACGCCGAAATGATCGCCCGCGCGGGACTCATCGGCATCATTACGGTCGGCTCGACGCGCAAGGGCTGCCCACGCAGGATGCCGGCCGCGCGCGCAAAGGCGCACTGCTGCCCTTCGGCGGCTACAAGGGCTTCGGGCTTACCCTCGTCATGCAGGCGCTGGCGATTGCCGCGGGCTCGGGCTTTAGCGTGGACAAGAACTATGGCTATCTGACCATTGCTTTCAAGCCGGACCTGCTGGTGCCGCTCGCAGACTTCAAGCGCGAGCTCCAAGAGTTGATTCAGCGCGTGAAGAGCTCGCCGCGGCAGCCGGGCGTGGACGAGATACGCATTCCGTCGGAGCGTTCTTTCCGCGAGCGCGAGCAGCGGCGCAAAGACGGCATAGACGTCGACGAGCGCATTTACGATATGCTCAACCGCCTCGCCAGCAGCGCCGTCAAGTGACGAGAGCCGGGAGCGCGGGAGATAATGGTGCAATATGAGGCTGCTTTCCCCCGGCGAAGCAGCTTCACATCGAAACGGCAAATTGACCGAAGGGCACGCGCGCCGTGAACCGTTTTACAAAGCCTGTTGGTACGCCGCTTTATACCAAGCGAGACGCCAGGAATAGTTAAGGCCGGTATACATGCGCAAAGCGAGATAAAGTCTGCGGAACATCAGCGGTTTCCTTTTTTGGCACCGGAATAGTCGATCCCGGGTCGGGGCGATAACAAGGCGCCATGTCGGTTGCAATTTCGTTCGTGGTTGCCATGCAATGGGTCGAGTGTCCGGAGAACACCCGGCGCACAATCGCGTCGGCCAGATTCCGGACCCCAATTTCGTAAGCGCGTTCAGACATGACCTGCTCAAAGGTAAGGTGTCGCGAGAGCTCCAATCGCCTGTATGCCGCGCGCAGGACCGACTTGCTCTCAGGATTCGCCATCAGATTGAAGGCCAGCGGAAGCTGCTTCACTGAACGGGACCGAGAGTGGCGGCGCATACTGGTCTGCAGACTGACTGTCACTTACTTCGCCGCAAGCAGGCCTCGACGAACCGGACGAACTCATCGGCACTCTCGATATAGCCGTCATCGATCGCTCTCATGGCAATCTGCTCCCAAGGCGCATGCTGGTCGATGGCCTGTGCCGTGGCGGTATTCGTGGGCAGCATATGACGAAGCTGCGTGATGACTTCCTCGAAGTGCGAATCTGTCTGCATCATGATTCCTCCCGTTCCAGGAAATGTGCCTGGTATGCAAACATGGCTTGCATATACCGTGCCCGGGAAGACGTGCGTTCGCACCGCAACACAACGTGACGCGGGAAGAAATACGGAACCTGTGGAAATCCGTCGTACAGGCCGCGGCAAACCGGTTACCGGGAAAATTCCGTGACTTTGTTCATGCCCGCTCCGCGAACGATCCTGATGCGGCGATGCGTCATGCATCGAGCGTTCGGGCCGCGCGAAAAATGATCCTTGCGCGCAACCACGTAAATGTTGACGGCGGTTCGACGAAGTGTCGAGGCAGCGTCAATGTATCCGTCCTCTCTTTCCGGAACCTGCGCATTTTTGAATTTAGGCGGAAAATAGCGGTCGGGCATCCGGCTGCCGCACAGCAGCCGGGTAAAACCACTTTAACAACCTCGGAGACAAAGGCCATCTATGGGCTCTATCGTCGCAATTGGCAAAGTGATCGAAAACATTTCGCTCCACTACCCGCTGGGACCGGTCATTGTCCTGGCGTCGCTGTATTTCATCTACGACGGCTACAAGTCAACCAGCGGCGTTCAGATGTTTTTTGCCACTGTGGCGCTGCTGTGGTCGCTGTTTACCATCTTCACTTTCATTGTGAGCTGAATTCCATTGCTAGTTTGTGAGTCATGGCGCACTGCGGTGCCGTCATGCCCCATCAGGAGAAGACCATGAGCCATCTGCCAACATCAGTCCACATTTACGAGCAGGGCCCGCGCGAGGGTTTCCAGTTCGAGAAAGGGCCCATCCCCACCGCGCGCAAGATCGATCTCGTCGATGCGCTGTCGAGAACGGGTCTCAGGCAGATTCAGGTGTGCTCGTTCGTGCCCGCGAAAAACGTTCCCGGCATGGCCGACGCCGACGAAGTCGCCGCCGGTTTCAAGCGGCATCCGGGTGTGCGCTACGAAGCGTTGTCGCTGAACGAGAAAGGCCTCGAGCGCGCGATTGCGAGCGGGCGCTTCGATACCACCGGCATCATTTCGCTCACCGCGTCCGAGGCGTTTCTGCAGCGCAACCAGAAACGCACGCTCAAGGAGAACTACGAGGCGCAGCACGGCATGATCGAAATGTACCAACGGCACAACGTGCCGGTCGACCGCGGCTCGATCATGGCGGCTTTCGGCTGCAACTTTGAAGGCGACGTCCCGGTCGAGCGCGTGCTCAGCATCACGCAACAGATTTTCGATATTGCCGCGGAACACGGCCTGACGATCAAGACGCTGAATCTGTCGGACACCATGGCGTGGGCGACACCGCTGTCGATCAAACGCGTGATAGGCGCGGTGCGCGACAAGTATCCCGCTCAACGCCTGTCACTGCATCTGCACGACACGCGCGGCATGGCGGTCGCGCTCGCGTATGCCGGTCTTGAGATGGGGGTGGCGGTTTACGACGCGTGCGTCGCGGGGCTGGGCGGTTGCCCCTTCGCCGCGCACAAAGGCGCCGCGGGCAACATCTGCACCGAGGATCTCGTTTTCATGTGCGAAGAGATGGGCATCGACACCGGTGTCGATCTCGATCTCCTGATCGAGGCCGCGCGGCTCGCCGAAGACATCGTGGGCCACCCGCTGCCGGGGTCGGTCATGAAAGGCGGCACGCTGCGCGCGCTGCGGGAGAAAGTCCGGGCCGCTGCCTGAGCGGCGGCGCGCAGATGAGCGACGCTTCGAACCGCAGGCAAGCGCTGTCCCTCACCGGCGTTCGCGTCCTCGAGTTAAGTCACATCGTCGCCGGGCCGAGTGCGGGCATGATGCTCGGCGACCTGGGTGCGGACGTCATCAAGATCGAGCACCCGGCGACCGGCGACACCGCGCGCAGTCACGACAATGCGGGCGGCACGTTCTACACGTTCAACCGCAACAAAAAATATCTCGCCACGTCGATGCCTGCGGCGGTGCAGTTCGTCAAGGAAGGCAGGATCAGGGCGATCGCCACCAGCGGCGCGCACCGCGCCCGCCTGATGCCCGATGTGCCCACGATCGCCGAAGCCGGCTTCCCGAGCTTCGAGACCATCATCTGGCACGGCATGCTGGCGCCCGCAAAAACGCCGCGTGAAGTCATCGCGCGCCTCAATCGCGAGATCGTGGCCCGCGCGCTCGTTGATACCGGCGCGGTTGTCGCGCTGCTCAATCGGGATGACCGCAATCATCGCGCGGCAGTCGACTGGTTTCAGCGATTTCGCGGCCAGTTACTGACCACCGAAGCGGTGATCACGGAGACCGCTTACGTGCTTGCCGCGAGCCCCGCCCATCAACACGCTGCGCTCGTCTGGTTCGAGCGTGCCCGCTCGGCGGAACTGCTGCGGGTTGAACCGGTCGCAGATTACGCGGCGATCTCCGGTATCATCGCCCGCTACGCAAGCCTGCCCTGCGACTACGCCGATGCTACGCTCATCGCGCTCGCCGCTTCACTTCATCTTTCCGCATTCATCCTGTATCCTTCGATTTGCTGAATCATGGCCAAGAACCGCCGGCCTGCGTCCCCGGGTTTTTCGCTCTGAACAATGGCAATGATTGAGAGAGTAGCGGGAAAGCCCGACATTACGCCCATAATTCGACGACGCGGGTCACTCTGGAGGAGGACGGTACAATGATTGCGCTGCGCAAACCCTATCGCTTGCTGGCGGTGCTGGCTGGATTGGCACTGTGTCCCGCCGTGTCTTACGGTCAGACGTCGGCCCTGCCGAACAAACCCGTGCGCATCATCGTGCCCAATGCGGCGGGCGGACCCAACGACTTCGCAGGCCGCATTATCGCGCCCAAGCTAAGCGAAGCGCTGCGTCAGACCGTGGTCGTCGAAAACCGCGCGAGCGCCAACGGCGTGATTGGCTCGGAATACGTCGCGCACGGCGACGCGGACGGCTCGATACTCGCGGTGGGCAATTCCGGCACGCACGCGGTCAACGCCACGCTCTACAAAAAACCGACCTACGATCCCGAACGCGATTTCGCGGCCGTCAGCGAAATCATCTTCAGCAGCCTGGTGCTGGTCGCCAACCCCAAGGTCGCGGCCAATAACGTCGCGGAACTCATCGCCGAAGCCAGGCGCGAGCCGGGCAAGCTCAACATCGCGGTTGCCGGCGCCACCGGCGAAATCGCCGGCAACCTGCTCAAGCTGCAGGGGCGCATCGAGATGAACAACGTGCCGTACAAAGGCGGCGCACCGGCGACGATCGCGGTAGTGTCGAATGAAACGCAACTGCTGCTGACACTCTATTCGAGCCTCGCCGCGCTGATCGACGCCGGCAAGTTGAAGCCGATCGGCGTGACCGGTTCGCAGCGCAATCGGCAGCTGCCCAACGTGCCGACGCTGGCGGAGAGCGGACTCGAGGGCTACCAGGTTGAATTCTGGATCGGCCTCTTCGCGCCCGCGAAAACGCCCGCCGCGACGGTGCAGGCGCTGAGCCGCGAGGTCGTGCGCATCGTCAATCTGCCCGAAGTGAAAGATCGCCTCATCGCGGCCGGCTATGAAGTCGTCGGCAGCACGCCGGAGCAGTTCACTGAGCGCGTCCGGCGCGACACCGAAAAGTACCGCCGCATCATCCTCGATTCCGGAATGCAGCAACTGGAGTGATAGCAGGATCGCTAAGACCAGGGCCGCGGGTTGCTCTTGATCCCTTGCCCGAGAAAGCGAAGTACTGGAAATGATCTCGCGCCCTCCCGACTTTCCCCGCTAATATATTCCGGCAAACAGGAGTCGAACATGAATGCTCCCGAAAGAAATCTCAGAATTTGCGTGGCACCCGGCGTATACGTCTTGCGAGCGGCGCCGGTAAAAACACGCGCGGCGGCTATGCGCGCGGCATCGGCGTTGTTGACCGCGATGCGCCGAGCGAAGCGTGGCCGCGGGTTACGCTTTATACAATGAGCCAAGCCTTATTGTTGTGTTCTGATGCTGGATAGCAGGATCTGTTCCACGGTCTTGGCGACAACCGCGGCGATGTCCGGTTTTTCGGCAATACCTTCCAACTCCATCTGCGTCGGCCGATGCTGTTCTTCAACCGCCTTAACGATTGCAGCTTGAATTTCCGGCTTCTTCAAATGCGCAAGCGTCGGTAATGTCTGTGGCTGGTTCTCCAGCTTGCGGATCACGTCGTAAGCTAGTTGCGCGACTTTCTGCTCTTCCGGTTTAGTGAAGACCGGCGCTTCGTCTTTATCGCCGGTGATAATCGCCGGGGCGTCCGTCGCACACTCCGCAATGCCTTTGAATACGTACTTCGGCGTATTCGGCGAGGGAAACTCGCTGCGGCGGGCGCAGGCTCAACCGTCCGGCGATCGCGTTGACGTAACGATTCATCGGCAAGCCCTGAGATGCTGGGTTTGATACCATTCAGCCATGCGCCGCAAGCTTTCCGCCACGAACCCCATACTTGCGCGATCCCACTGCAAGCAAACGCGCCATATTCCAATCGGTCGCGAGTTCTTCAGGCATCGAGGGTATCCACGCGCCGTTCAGGAAAATGGCGAATGGTTCGGACAAACGCAAACCGGCATCGACTGGCCGCCGCAAGCCGATCCGCAAGCGCCAGCCTCGCACCGCCTGATATCAAGCCGTTGCCCCGGCGGCGCGCGGCGGCGCCCCCTCGACCAAATAATCGAGAACCTCGCCCTGCATGCGCTCGATTTCGAGCCTATAGCCCGAGCTCATCGCGGCCCATTCTTCCGGTCTCGCGTTTTTTTGCAACGTCTCAAGCAGCCGCTCCAGTTCTGCCACGCGCTTACGCGCCACCGCCAACTCCTGATCGTTCCGTATCATGATTTGATCTCCACTATTCCGCGTTCCGTTCCATCCCGTTTTGTCTGCCACGTCTCCAGAAAATCCCGCATCAATTTCACCGAAAGCATGCCGTCACGCACCCAGAATACGCTCGCCCCGTATCGCGCCTCGGCGTCCGGATGCGAAAACAGCGTACGTGATTCGCGGGACGCGTCCTCCAGCCGGAAGTCCGCCGCCATCACCAGAATCACACCTTTCCAATCAACGGCCTTCGTGATGCCACCGGGGTCTTCGCCGTCGATCACCTTGTTCAGGCGCGGAATTATGTGCGTGTGGCAGTGCTCGCCCAGCTCCCCCATGATCCAGCGGCGGCCCATTTTGTGAGCGACGGCGCCGGTGGCGCCAGAGCCGGCGAAGAAGTCTAGGACGAGGTCGCCGGGGTTCGAAGCGATGGTCAAAACTCGATGCAGTAACGCTTCCGGCTTTGGAGTGATGAACCCTGAATCGCCGAAGAGTGCGAGAACTTCTCTTTTCGCATCTTGGTTCCTGCTTCAGTTTTTCAGCAACCTGATCGTCGAGGGATTCTTTCGCCTTCAATAGCGCCGCTTCACGCGTGGAGATGTCACTCTCCTTGAGAGCCAAGCGCTTCTCAAAGTCTTTACGCGTCGCTTCCAGCAGCGGCCCCGCCAGCGACTCGGTGAGCTTGATCTCGGTTTTGCAGTTGGGGCAGATGATGGTGGGTTCGGTCATGAATAACCTCACTTATCCTTGGGCTTATTGACAGCATCACCCATTAAACCACCGGCTTCACGCTCGTCCAGCGTTAATTTCGGAAGCGTGGTCTTGACCCGTTTTTCCACTTCCTTGATGTGCTCGGCAGGCGGAATATTTTCCGGCAGTGTGCCCCCAATACGCTTGATGGCGTCCCGCACTTCCTTGCCGACCTGTTCATGGGTTTGGATCGCTTGTGTCTGACTGCGTACACGGTCACGGGCGAGCTTGTCGCGGGTCTGGGTCACGCGAAACTGGTTGGCCGCCAGTTCGGTAGCGTTCATACGGTCGAGCAGGTTGTCTTTTTCGGGAATGGCCTTGCGCTGCTTGATGCTATCGCGCCCGAGGCCGCCATACAGCCCCTTGTAGCCGGCGTCGTGGAACACGCCGAACATTTTGCTTTGTACGCCGGCATCCTGTGCCGCCCCGGATAATGCCTTGAA
>JAYVME010000075.1:0-2518 GCA_043759115.1 Betaproteobacteria bacterium
GGGCGGTATTTCCTGTCGGCGCAAGGCTATCTCTCCAACGCCGGGACATTCACACTCTCTGCCTCCGACCTTACCAACGCGGAAATTGCTGCTGCGACGACAACCGGCAGCGCCTTGCTGATTGGCACATCACTGACGGGCTCGATCGAAACAAGCAACGACCAGGACTGGTACCGCGTGTGGCTGGATGCCGGTCGCAATTATCAGTTCGACTTGCAAGGCTTGCCGACCGGAAAAGGGACGCTTTCCGACAGTTATTTGCGCCTGCTCGACAGTACCGGGACGCAATTGACCTTCAATGACGACTTCGGCGGCACGTTAAATTCGCGCATAACGCACAACGCGAGCGCGTCAGGTTTCTACTTACTAGCGGCGCAGGGCTTTGACTCTACCAAAACCGGCACGTACACCCTTAACGCAGCAGACCTGACGGGTGGCAGCGCAGGGACTGGTGGCAGCGGCGGCATCGGTGGTACCGGTGGTATCGGCGGCACTGGCGGCGCGGGTGGAGTCGGCGGTGTCGGCGGTGTCGGCGGCGGTGCGATGGAACTGGTGGCGCGCGGGCGCCTGATTCTTTCATCCGACGTGTTCGATGCCAGAGGCGGCAGTGCGGTAGATGGTGCTGACGGCGCTGCGGGCGTGGCTGGTTCCACTGGTGCTGCGGGGGCACCCGGCGCCACGGGTGGCGCGGCAACGACGGCCGCACTGGGCGCAGGCGGCACTGGAGGCACCGGAGGGACGGGTGGTACCGGTGGTACCGGTGGCACCGGTGGTGCAGGAGGCGCGGGCGGTGGCGGCGCAGGCGGTACGGTGCGCCTGGTCGGTAGTGTGACCATCAACTCCGGCACGACCCAGGTGCTGCTGACCGGCGGCAGTTCGCCCGGCGGCAACGCCGGCAGTAACGGTCGCATCATTCAGGGTTTCAATGCAACCAGTGGCGCTGCTATCGGCACAGTCGGCGCAACGCCGAGCGAGTCGATCACAACCGCCGGCCCGGTGGAAATCAATCCGTTCATCGAAGGCGGCATCACGCAGACGCCGACCATTCCCACGCTTGCCGGGGGTGCCGACGCGTTCGGGTTGCTTGGCGTGTCATCGACGGCGCTCATCAATTCGGCCGTGTTCGACGCGGCAGCCGCACAGCGCGCCACGCTGGCTATCCTGCGCGTTGACGGGGCGGCATCGGGCCTGTTGCCCGCATTCCCGGGCTATGACCTGGTTCTCATCGCCAATCTCTCAGACGACGCGTTCAGCGCACCGTCACTCGGGTTTGGCAGCGAAGGCTTCCTCACCACCCTAAAGCAGGGCGGCTTCAAGCGTGACGCCGACTTCGGCGGCAGCGGGCCGGTAACGCTCACCACGCTGGGCGGGCACGCCGTTTACGCGACCCTGATCCCGGAGTCGTTGAGCCAGTTCAACTTCAGTGCCAAGCTGGGCGCCACGCCGTATTTCGCCAGCGGTGCGCAACTTACCAATGGCAATGTCGTGTTCATCCGCGATCCGCTGCTCGTCGCAACTGTGAACCAGCAGCACGCACCTTCGGGCGACGCATTGCTCGGCCGTGCCTGGGACTCGCTCGGCACCATCACCGTCGAGAGTGCGCATCGCAACATCGACGTGGTGATCCGCGAGGCCAGCACAGGGCTGGTGGCGGTCGACGCCATCCGGCTGGTCAAGGTCGATGCGCCGCTGCAGAACCTGTCGCTGCTTACCCTCACCGGCAATCCGCTCGACAACCGTGCCCATACCGACCTGGCGCAGGCCATCGTCGTCAACACCGGCGCCAATCCGGCGTCGGTGACCGATCAGGTCATCCGCGGCACTGAAGTTGTTGCCGCGTCCGGCGCCCGCGTCGAAATGACACCCGACAGCGCGCCGACCATCGTCCAGGAGGTCAATGTAGACACCGCGCCTGGCGCACTGCAGTTCGCCAGCGACGACTTGGTCGAGGTCGCCGATTCGAATTCACTGGACATCACACGTCAGGTGACCATCGAGGCGTGGATCCGCGTCGACCAGTATTCGTCCAATGGCAGCGCCATCCCGATCCTGCGCAAGGGCATCGGGCAGAGCGCATATTCGCTCTCGGTGATAGCGAGCGGGCAACTCTACATGGATGGCCAGGATACCAAGGGGAACGTCTGGGCTCTCCAGTCCCCAGGCACGGCAATCCAGACCGGCACCTGGCAGCATGTGGCAGGCGTTATGGATCGCGACCTCGGCCGCATGATGCTCTATGTGGACGGCGAGCTCGTCATGACGCGCACTGTCTCTTCCACCAGCCTGCGTACCAATGCGGAGCCGCTTTCCATACTCAAGAACACCGGCGGACTCAGCGAAACCTATTCGGTGCAGGTTGATGAACTGCGCGTGTGGAACCAGGCACGGTCACAGGACCAGATCCGCGCAGCGATGTCCAGCGATCTCACCGGTAACGAAGCCGGGCTGGCTGCGCTGTGGCGTTTCAACGAAGCGTCCGGTGCCATAGTCTTCGACAGCACCGCCAATCACAATGATG
>JAYVME010000076.1:0-2518 GCA_043759115.1 Betaproteobacteria bacterium
GATCTGTGATGATGAAGTACCTGAGCGGGATACGCACCGCATAGAAATCGTAGAATAGTTGGGTCGCCACGTGGACGGCGTGCGCCTGGTTACGCATTATTGATGCCGGCATCGAGTCGAAAGCGGCCACCGGACTTTCGTATATAAAAGATACGTCGAAGGACTGGCCTAAAAACTGGAAGTCGTCTACTCCAGAGGCAATGCCTGCGCCGAGCAAACGGACTGTATCTGCCGGCGTTGGCAATGCAAAAACAGACACTAGCAGTCTGTCGGACTTAAGGCGGAACTTTCCATAGGACGGACGATCAGATCGACAATAACGTCAGTCGCGGTTCGAACATGAGCAATTTTCGTCAATGTGATCGCGAGACGCCCTATTTGCTGCCGCCATCGGTCGACGAGTGGCTGCCGCCCGATCACTTGGCGCGCTTCGTCGTCGAAATCGTCGAGCAGTTAGATCTTTCGCCACTGGCGCGGCGATACCGCGGGGCGGGCTCCGCCGCTTATCACCCGTCGGTCCTGCTGGCGCTGCTGATCTACGGCTACGCCACTGGCACGTTCGGTAGCCGGCGCATTGAGCAAGCGACCTATGAGTCGCTGGCGTTTCGTTACATCGCCGCCAACACCCATCCCGACCACGACACCCTGTGCACGTTTCGCAAGCGCTTCCTGCCGGAGATTGAAGCGCTGTTCGTGCAGGTCTTGAACATCGCCCGCCAGATGAAGTTGCTGAAGCTCGGCACCGTCGCCCTGGATGGAACCAAGCTGCACGCCAACGCCTCGCGGCACAGCGCCTTGTCGTATGGCCATGCCCAGAAGATTGAGGCACAGTTGCAAGCCGAGGTCCAAGAACTGCTGGCGCGGGCTGAAGCGGCCGATCGCGAGCCGCTGCCGGCGGACTTGAACATACCGGAAGAGTTGGCCCGGCGCGATGCGCGTCTGCAAGCCATCCAGGCCGCCAAAGCAGAACTTGAAGCGCGTGCCGCTGAGCGTTACGCGGCTGAGCAGGCCGAGCATGAAGCCAAACTAAAGGCGCGCGAGGCCAAGGCCCAATCCACCGGCAAGAAGCCGCGCGGCAAGCCGCCCACCCCGCCCACCGCCGGCGTACGCGCCAACGACCAGGTCAATCTGACCGATCCCGACTCGCGCATCATGCCGGTTGCCGGCGGCGGCTTCGAGCAGTGCTACAACGCGCAGGCGGCCGTCGATACCGAAACCATGCTGGTGGTTGCCACCGGCTTGTCCCAGGCAGCCAATGATAAACAGCAACTCACCCCCGTCCTCACCACGCTCAATGCGTTGCCCGACGAACTCGGCGAAGTGACGCGACTGCTGGCCGATGCCGGTTACTTCAGTGCGGCCAACGTCACCGCCTGCGTCAACGTCGGCATCGAGCCGCTGCTGGCCACTGGCCGCGAAGCACATCATCTGCCCTGGCAAGAGCGCTTCAGTGAGCCACCGCCGCGGGTCACACCGGCCGACCCCACCGAACGCATGAGGCATCGCTTACGCACGCGCGATGGCCGTGACAGGTACGCTTTGCGCAAACAGACCGTCGAGCCGGTATTCGGCATTATCAAAGCCGCGATGGGGTTCCGACAGTTCCTGTTACGCGGATTGAATGCCGTGCGTGGCGAATGGTCGCTGGTGACGATGGCCTGGAACATCCGACGGATGGCCGCTTTGCAGATCTTGGCCCTTGGGTGAGGGCGCCTCGCCCTTTATCCTCTTTGAATCCGGGCAGGGAATTACGAGCGTGACGAACCTATATGCTGGCAGCCAACCTCTCACCGCCTCGAACCTTAATCTGTGTCCGACAGCCTGCTAGTCAGTGCCTACGAAAATCGTATCCGAGCGTTGGAAGGACTACCGGCAGAGATGACAAAACAAATCGCATCATGCGGTCGGCCGCTGATTGGTTTCCACGAAGGGTTCAGAACCGCGATGGATTTTCTCGCAAAGCCGCTAAATCTCTCGGATTCAGACCGCCGCAAAAATTAAGCGCGCGGTACCCAATCTCGCATTTGCCGAGCGGCTCGCCTATGCAGGAGGTGAACGCTTTAGAACAGCTCACACGGCCTTCCCATTCACGCTCTTAGGTTCAATTTTCAAGAGCCAGAATGAATTGGCGTCCCCTAGGGGATTCGAACCCCTGTTACCGCCGTGAAAGGGCAGTGTCCTAGGCCTCTAGACGAAGGGGACATAGACGACGCACCAAGCGCGGGCCAAGCACCCCCACCGCACGAAGGCGCGGATTCTAAAGATGCGTTCCGCGCACCGTCAAGCAAAGACGCGATCAGGTTCTAGACTCAAGACAAGGCTTTAGGTCACGAACCTGCCGGGTCACTGACAGAAACCGAGCTCGCCAAGGTAACGCGCAGCATGTTCTGCGGGTCGGCCGAGCGAACACTTTGGATATTGAGGACGGCGCCGAGCAGCGATATAGCAGCAAGATCATGCGTAACCCCAAGTGCGATCATCATGAGCATTGAGTTGGTAGGCGGCGGCGTGCTGTGCG
>JAYVME010000077.1:0-6036 GCA_043759115.1 Betaproteobacteria bacterium
CGATTTACCCGTTTTGATCTTATCCGCGTTCATCGGCGGTTACATCTTGCATTTGAGCTAGCGGCTAGTTGCTCAACCGCATTGCAGGCGCTGGCCGTCGCGCTTGCGCTTGACCGCGTCGGGATACGACGCCAGCTCGAAGTTCACGAACACCAGATCCTTGCCGCGATGCGCGACGATTTGCGCCCCTTCACTCTGCCACTTGACGCTGGGCTGGTCGCCCGCGTTTTGCACCGGCATCGCCTGCGGCGCTCCATAGCGCGCGCGCAGATAGGCCACCACGGCGTCGAAGTTCCGCACCTCCGCGGTCAGCGAAAATTGCTGCAAGCGGCCGTCCAGAAAATGCAGCCGGATTTCACGCGTCTCGATATCGTTGAGCCGCTCGGTGTGCGATACGCAGGCGGTGTCGGCAAAATCATCCTCACGCTGCATGCAGCCATAGCCGCGCTTGCCAAGATCGGGCTTGCCCGAAGCGGTCTTGGCCAGCGTCGCGTTGATGTCGCGAAAATCGAGATCACGCTCGAGGCGCCCGTAACTCGCGCCCAGGGCAATGTCGAGCACGCCGAACGGCGTATCCGCCGCCGCCGCGCTCGCCGCCGCGGCCAGAACCCCAACAATTAACAGTCGTGCAATCATAATATCCTCCCCAGTTCGCGTACGATGTGTTGCTGGCGCCGGCTGACGGCGAGTTTCTCCGCAACGTGATTCAGCACCACCACCCAGTGCCCCTCGCCCTCGGCGTCGGTGGCGCGCTCGAAGCCGCGGATGGCGTCTTTGGCGACGAGGCAGTTGCGATGGATGCGCACGAAACGCCCTGTGAACTCCTGCTCGAGGCGGGCCAGCGACTCCTCCAGCAGAAACTCGCGTTCCGCAGTACGCACCGTCACGTATTTTAGCTCGGCTTTGAGAAACACGATGCCGGCAACCGGTATCAGGTGGATGCGCCCGCGCTCGTTGACCGACAGGTGGCTGCGCGCGTCGGGCTTGATGTCGCGCAGCACCTCGAGCCGCAGCGGCGCGAACGTGCGCGCGCGCGACAGCGCCTCGAACAAGCGGGCAAGCCGGATCGGCTTCAACAGGTAATCAATGGCGTGCACTTCAAACGCTTTGAGCGCATAGGCGTCATAAGCGGTGGTGAATATGACGGCCGGCGGCTCGTCCAACTTCTGGATGTGCTGGGCGACCTCGATGCCGTCAATCTCCGGCATGCGGATGTCGAGCAGCACGACGTCGGCCTCGCACGCCGGCAGCAATTCAAAGGCCTGGCGGCCGGTGGCCGCCTCGCCGGCGATTTCCAGCGGCATCTTGAGCGCGCAGTCGGCAAGCAGATCGCGCAGGCGGTTGCGCGCCGGCGTTTCGTCATCGACGATCAGCACGCGCAGCGCGTGTTCGGCCGTCATCAGGCGCCCGCTTTCAGATACGGAATCACGATGCGCACTGCGTAGGTCTCAGCGGTCACGACGGTATCGATGCTGGCTTCGGCATCGAAATGCAACGCCAGGCGCTCGCGGATGTTGGCAAGCGCCATACGGTTGCCGGCATGGTGGTCGCCGTGGGGAAGATACGGATTGCTTAAATCCAGCTGAATCTGCCCGCCGTCGCGCGCAATGCGGATATGGATGGTGCCGGGCTCGGTACGCGGTTCGATGCCGTGATACACGGCGTTTTCCAGCAACGGCTGCAGCACCAGCGGCGGAATCAATGCGTCCGCGGGCATGTGGGTGACGTCCCACTCGATGCGCAGCCGGTCGCCAAGCCGCAACATTTCGATACTCAGGTATTGCTTGGCAAGGCCGACTTCGCGCGCAATCGGCGTCAACTGACGGTTGTCCGCCATCAGCACGCGGAAGAGGTCCGCCAGATCCTCCAACGCCTGCTCGGCGCGGCGCGGTTCCTGCCGCATCAGGCTCAACACGGCGTTGATGCTGTTGAACAGAAAATGCGGCCGGATGCGCGCCTGCAGCGCCTGCAGGCGCGCCTCGGTCAGCGCCGGCGACAGCGCGCGCCCGCGCAGTTCAAAATAACCGATCAGAGTGCCGGTAACCAGCAAGGTGAACACCCAGTAGCGTTCGAGCGCCCCCATGCCGCTGAACAAATGCAGGCCAAGATAATAAACCGCGGTGGTGATCATCAGTTCAATCACGACTACCACCGCAACCGCATACCGGTAGCGCAACCGGTGCAACCCGTCGTTGGCGGCAGCGAGCGTGAGCAGACTCAGGATCAGCACCGGCTGCACCAGCGAGGAGAGGTCGATCAACTCCTCCAGCAACATCAGCGGTTCGCTGGTTTTCAACAGCGTCGCGACCAGGCACATGCCGTCGACGATCACCAGAATACGCAAGAGAATCCCGAGGTTGCGGAAGTTCGGCAGGGCGCTCGCGTTGGCGTTTTGATTTATACTCACCGCTGGATTATGTGAGAGCGCCACACGTGACGCAAGAGAAACAAAAAGACGGGGCATTGCCATGGTCGGGACGCTTCAACGAGCCCGTCACCGAGCTCGTCAAGCGCTTTACCGCATCCGTCGATTTCGACCGGCGCCTGGCCGAGTTCGACATTGCAGGCTCGGTTGCGCACGCCCGCATGCTGCACGCGGTCGAGATACTCGGCGCCGACGACCTTGCCGCCATTGAAAAAGGTCTCGCGCAGATCCGCGCCGAAATTCGCGCCGGCACGTTCGAGTGGTCGGTTGACCTCGAAGACGTGCACATGAACATCGAGAGCCGGCTGACGACGCTCAGCGGCGACGCCGGCAAACGGCTGCACACCGCGCGCTCGCGCAACGATCAGGTCGCGACCGACGTGCGGCTGTATTTGCGCGCGGCGATTGATGAGATTCTTGACTTGATCAAAGCCGCGCGGCGCGCGCTACTCGATCTGGCCGACCAGCATACCGATACCGTCATGCCGGGCTATACCCATATGCAGGTCGCGCAGCCGGTGTCGTACGCGCATCACCTGATGGCGTACTTTGAAATGCTCAATCGCGACGCGCAGCGGCTCGCCGACTGCCGCAAACGCGTCAACCGGCTGCCGTTGGGGAGTGCGGCGCTCGCAGGCACGACGTTTGCTATCGACCGCTTGCTGGTGGCCAAAGAGCTCGGCTTCGACGGCGTGTGCGAAAACTCGCTCGACGCGGTGTCCGATCGCGATTTTGCGATCGAGTTTTGCGCAGCCGGGGCGCTCGTGATGACGCATCTGTCGCGCTTTTGCGAGGAGATCATCATCTGGATGAATCCGCGCTTTGCATTCGTCGAGCTTGCCGACCGCTTCTGCACCGGCTCGTCGATCATGCCGCAGAAAAAAAATCCCGACGTGCCGGAACTGATACGCGGCAAAACCGGCCGCGTCAACGGTCATCTGGTCGCGCTCCTGACCCTGATGAAAGGCCAGCCGCTCGCCTACAACAAGGACAATCAGGAAGACAAGGAACCCTTGTTCGACACGGTCGATACGCTGACCGCGAGTTTGCGCGTGTTCGGCGAAATGCTGGGCGGTATCAAGGTCAACGCGGAGGCCATGCGCAAGGCCGCGCTTGAAGGTTTTTCGACGGCGACCGATCTGGCCGATTACCTCGTCAAGAAAGGCGCGCCGTTTCGCGCAGCACACGAAGCGGTCGCGCAGGCGGTGCGCTTCGCCGAAGGCCGCGGCTGCGATCTCGCCGACCTGAAACTGCCGGACTTGCAGCAGTTCTCGCCGCTCGTCGGCAAAGACGTATTCGCCGCGCTCACGCTCGACGGCGCGTTAAAAGCGCGCAGCCATATCGGCGGCACCGCGCCCGCGCGCGTCAAAGCCGCCATCGCCAAGGGTCGCAAGTCCCTCGCGTGAACGCGGCGGTGTGGTCGGCTATCAGCGCCGGCAGCGCCGGCGCGTCCGGCGCAACATTCGGATAGAACGCGCGCGCGATCACGATTAATATGGCGCCATGAATACCGCTACGCTTCAATTGCGCCCCCAACAGAGTGTGCTCGCCGCTTGTCAGTACCTGGCCACGCATTGCGAAGAACGCGTCACCCTCGCCGTCCTCGGGCAACGCGTCAACCTGAGTCCGTTTCACCTGCAGCGCCTCTTTAAGGCGGTGGTCGGCGTGTCGCCGCGCGAATACCAGGAGGCGCAGCGCATCGCGCGCTTCAAGCACCACGTCGGCAATGGCCGCACCGTCACGCAGGCAATGCTCGACGCGGGGTTCGGCTCGACCAGCCGCCTGTACGAGAAGTCGGCGCAACTCGGCATGACGCCCGCGCGCTACCGGAAAAAAGGTGCGGGCATTGACATCGCGTTTACCACTTTTCGCTCCACGCTGGGCGCTGTACTGGTCGCCGCCACCGCGCGCGGCGTATGCGCGGTCAGCCTGGGTGCGCGCGCCGGCGAACTTGTCGCGGCGCTGCGCGCGGAATTCAGCGCGGCAAAGGTGCGGCGTGACAATGACGGCTTGCGCGGCTATGCGCTTGCCATCGCGCGCTATCTTGCCGGCAACAACACGAATATCGCCCTGCCGCTCGACATCCGCGCCACCGCGTTTCAGCGCAAGGTGTGGAAACTCCTGCGAACGATACCCTATGGAGAAACGCGCACCTACGGCGATATCGCGCGACGCGCCGGCCAGCCGAGTGCGGTGCGCGCGGTCGCGCGCGCGATTGCGACGAATCCGGTCGCGCTCTTGATTCCCTGCCACCGCGCCATTCGCAAAAGCGGCGAGCTCGCGGGCTACCGCTGGGGCATAGAGCGCAAGGCTGCACTGCTGGCGCAGGAAAAAAGAAGAACTAGTGACGAGTGATTGAGTAGCTGAATCACTGAATTGGCTACCGTAGCATGCGCATCAATCAATAACTCGCGTAAAGCTTTTTCTCGTATACGTCCGTAATTCGCGTTCCATCCCAGACGTAGCAGTAATGTGTGCCTTGAATGCAGTTGGATAAGATGGGCGGTCGAAATATGCCGACACATTCTCCACCAGGGGCCCGTACGCTGTCGTATACGATGCCGTAGGAATTTATCGTCTTGATCTCACGTCCGAGTGCTTGGCTGGCAGTGTAGCTCTTGAGGTCATAAATATCAGTCAGGTCCGTGCGACCACGGATGTCGTGCAGATCACCCTCAAGGTCCGCAAGATAGGTACGCATGTGTATCTCGATCGGCGTCTCCTTTGTCCTCGCGAGGAATCGCTCTCGCTGATAGCGTGTCTCGGCGATTGCGGTATCGAGTGTGCGACCTGCGTAATACACCCCGTAGCTCCCATCGCAAAATCTACTGCCTTCAGAATTTAAATGCGTAAACGCAGACATGATTGGCGTAGCCCCCGGGCCTGAAACCCGGTCTTCCGGCGGGACAATCGAGATTTCCCCAGCCTCTTGTCTTAGCCGCGGATTGGTTAGATTCTCGACTGCGAAAACAGCCTCCAGATCGGCGGGATTTGCGACTCGTTCGTAGACACTGATTGGCGGGAAGTGACTAGGGATAAGCCTATAGCACGGCTTCCAGACCAGCTTGGAAATGGCCGGAATCAAGCCCACCCACCTCGTTGCGAGTCCAGGTACTGCCGCACCATGAATAGATCTGCAACGTGACCCGAAAGCATTCGCTCCAGGGCGCTACGTCCGCCAAAGGAAGGTGCGGTGTTCGGCTTTTTGATCCAACCGTCTGCTGAGTCGGGTTTAGGTAGCAGCACTTGCAGCGCCGAGTAAATCCCGAAAATGTATGACAATCGTTCCAACGTGTCTTGAGATAGCGCCACGTTCTCACCCAGCTTCCATCGATAGAAAGTGGATCTTGGGGGATTACCAAGAAGTGTTATCTGCTCCTTGTTCCTAAGTCCCCATGCATCAAGAATTCGAAATGCCGTGCGTAATGCGGGCGCCGAAACTTTCTTGTTACTAACAGGAGTTGTTACTTGTACAGATGTGGTTTCCATGATTAATTGTCCATAAATAGACTTATAAGTAACTATAGTCCTATTAGGAACATATTGTCACTTTTTTATAAGCCAGTTCACTGCTGTCCGGTTAAACGAGAGGGCGAATGGCTGAAAGCCAT
>JAYVME010000078.1:0-2509 GCA_043759115.1 Betaproteobacteria bacterium
TCGCCACCCGCCTATGCGGAAGCCTGGTCCAAGGCAGCCGATAGCTTGGGGCGTAGCTTGGTCTTCGCTGTCCTTGGCGCCTCGTTGCTAACGGTGTTCGGATTTTTTTGCGGCTACCTCATTCACCATCGTGCGCTTCGTTTCTGGCGGGCGGTGGACACGCTCACGCTTCTGCTATTCACACTGCCGGGTACCCTGATCGGTGTGGGACTGATCGCTCTCTGGAATCGATCTATGACGGGCTTCATCTACGCATCGGCGGCGATGGTGATCCTCGCCTACCTGGCTCAATATACGGCGCTGACCAGTCGTATTATGCTGGCCACGTTGGGCAATGTGCCCCAATCGCTTGAAGAGGCGGCACAGATGGCCGGCGCGCCGTGGTTCGCGCGCATTCTCCATGTAGTGGTTCCCGCTGCCCTACCGGGGGTAATTGCCGCCTGGCTGATCGGGTTTATCTTCTGCTTGCGCGATCTGGGCGCTTCGATGCTCGTCTACCCGCCCGGGCTGGATACGTTGCCGGTTCGCATCTACACCCTGATGGCCAACGGCGCGCCTAACCTTATCGCTGCCCTGTGCGTGATCCTGGTGTTTGGGACATTGATTGCCTTAGCGAGCTTTAGTTGGGTGTTTCGGGCGACAGTAAGCCACAGATGAACGCGATCGAACTGGATGGCGTGTCGAAGGCCTACAACGGTCGCACGGCCATCGATGCATTCTCGGTGCTAATCAAGCGAAGCGAGCGTGTGGTACTGCTGGGGCCGTCAGGTTGCGGCAAAACCACGCTGCTTCGCCTGGTGGCTGGCCTCGAAGTACTCGATGCAGGTGCCATCAGTATTGACGGTAAGAAAGTCGCTATAGGTGGACGAAACCTGATTGAGTCGGAGCAGCGCCACATCGGAATGGTCTTCCAGGATCTCGCCTTATGGCCGCACATGACCGTGTTTCAGCATCTTGAGTTCGCGTTGCGCTACGACAAGCTGAACAAGTTCGTGGACAGGCCAACGCGAATTTTTGAACTACTGGAAATGGTGCGGCTGTCTGACCGCGCTTACGCAAAACCAGGAGAGTTGTCGGGTGGGCAGCAGCAGCGCATTGCGTTAGCACGCGCCTTAGCGACCAATCCCGCCATCCTGCTCATGGACGAACCGCTGTCCGGCCTGGATCAGGAGCTGACCCTGCATATGCGCAGGGAGATCCTGAGACTGCATGCGGCGCTGGGATTTACGCTGATTTACGTCACACACAATCGCGGGGAAGCGGTCGACATTGGAACGCGCGTGATCGCTATGCGCGAGGGGCGGATTATTGACCACCGCGATTCGCTACGCGATTGGTGATTTTCGCGCCGATCTGACCCGGATATTTGTCAATAGGTTGCCCGCGCTCAAAGATTTTCGCTGCGGGGACACGCAATGGATTTTCAATGTGCAAGCTGATCCCGAATACCGAACGATCCGCCGCGAGGTTGCTGCACTGCAACGCGCGTTATGCGCGGAATGACTACTCTGCTATGTCTGCGACGGGGATGCTGAAAGCCGCGCGTCCCGCTACCATGCCGGGCATTAAATCAGCGGGAGGCGGGCATGGAGCAACAAACGTCCGGATTCGTCGGCGTGGGTCGCATGGGCGGGTTGATGTCCACCCGGTTGCTCAATGCAGGCCACAAGGTCGTCGTATTTGACGTAGCCGAAGAAGCGGTCGCCGCGCTGGTGAAACTGGGCGCGCAACGTGCCGCAACGGCAGCGGCAGTCGCGGGCTTGGTGGAAACGGTATTCCTCAGCCTGCCCAATCCGGAAATCGTGCAGCGCGCGGCGCTGCAGGCCGGCGGCGTGATCGAAGGCAAGAAAGTCAGGCGGGTGGTGGATTTCTCCACCATCGGGCCGCGCACGGCGAGCCTGGTTGCCAAAGGCCTCGCGGAACGCAACATCGTTTACGTCGATGCGCCGGTCAGCGGCGGACTGAAGGGCGCGCGCGAAGGCACGCTTGCCGTCATGGTGTCCTGCCCGAAGGCGGTTTTTTCGGAACTCGAAACCATCCTCAAGACGTTCGGCAAGCCGTTCCACCTCGGCGAAACCGCCGGCCAGGCACAGACCATGAAACTTGCCAACAACCTGCTCGCGGCCGCCGCCATCGCGCTGACGTCCGAGGCGATGGTGATGGGCGTCAAGGCGGGACTCGATCCGAAAGTCATGCTGGACGTGATCAATGCCGGATCGGGACGCAACAGCGCATCGCAGGACAAGTTTCCCAAATCGATCCTGCCCGGAACCTTCGATTTCGGATTCGCAACCGGCCTGTCGTACAAGGATGTGCGTGTGTGCATCGATGAAGCGGAGTCGCTCGGCGTGCCGATGGTCTGCGGCGCCGCCGTGCGCCAGATGCTCGCCGTCACCAACGCGATGTACGGCCCCGATTCGGATTTCACCTCGATGTGCAAAGTCATCGAGTCCTGGGCTGGCGTCGAAGTGCGCGGCTAGTCGCTTCACCGTGAATCGCCATCCAACGT
>JAYVME010000079.1:0-2506 GCA_043759115.1 Betaproteobacteria bacterium
CGACGGATCTGCGCCGACATGCTGTAGAAGCGCTGGGGACTCCTTTCGGAACGGGCGAGAGCCATGTCACCGATGGCCCGCGCGATGCGCCCGTTGCCGTCGTCAAACGGATGGATGGTGACGAACCACAGATGCGCCAAGCCGGCGGTGAGCAGCGGGTCGGCGTTGCCGGGCGCCTCGAACCAGTTCAGGAAACGGGCCATTTCCTGTGGCAAACGCGCAGCCGGCGGCGCTTCGTAGTGCACCTTGCGCCGGCCAATGGGCTCGGAGACCACTTGCATTGGTCCGTTGGCGTCGTCCCGCCAGTTGCCGACGATGATCTTCTGCAGGCCGCTTCGGCCGTTGGGAAAGAGTGCCGCATGCCATCCGAACAGGCGTTCCGCCGTCAGGGGCTGCGCATAGTGGGTGGTTGCGTCGAGCATCATCTCGACGACGCCGTCAACGTTGCGGTCGGCCGGCACCAATCCACCGATATCCATGCCGAGCCGCCGTGCCAGTGAGGATCTGACCTGGTCGCTGTCGAGTTTCTCGCCCTCGATTTCGCTGGAGCGGACCACGTCTTCAGTGAGAGTGTTCAGGTGCGCCTCGCGGCGCAGGTCGAAGCCGAGATCCTGCATCCTCCCCAATAGGCGGCCTTGCTCGCGCGAGACCTCCGCCAGCAATGCGGCCAGGCGCCCGGCATCCCAGGTCAAGTTTGGCCACTTCTCTTGCTCCCACAGGTACATACAAACTCCGCTGATTATGCGGAGATTATGATCAGGAATCTCCGCACTGGCAATTTAATCTCCGTGTGAGAAGCGGAGATTATGGGCGCTATTCTCCGCACACAACGGGTGTTCAGCGCCGCGGCTTGGTGGCACCTTTTGGTGTAACTTCAATTCGGGCAAAAAAATATCCATTTAGATTCATATGCTTGCCGGCGGGCGTGGATCCCTCTCTCCCGCCAATTACCGATTTCAAGAGACCTCAAGCGGTCTCAGAAACGATGAAAAACCCTTCATTCCTAGGGTTTTTTATTCTCATGTGGTCTCGTATGCTCTGGTAGTGACTCATCAAAGTGCTGATATTTTTTGGGTTCTGGTGCGTTAACGGCGGGATCTGTTATCCGGGTCTTTTTGGGAGAACCTGAATGCCCCGAGCCGCCATCCGCGACCCATTTACCGCCGGCGCCGCTACACCCCTGAAATCATCAAGCTGTGCGTCCGTTGGTACATCACGTACCGGCTGAGCTACCGCGATCTGGTTGCCATGATGGCCGAACGCGGGGTCGCCGTCTCCCATACGACGATCATGCGCTGTGTACTGCGCTACGTGCCGGAATACGAACAGCTTTTGGCTCAATTCGCGCGGCCGGTCAATCCATCCTGGCGAATGGATGAGACAGCAGTGTCCGTTCGAGGAGGGCGCCACTACCTCTATCGGGCGGTCGATCGCAACGGAAAATCGGTTCATTCCTCGCTATGTCGTGATCGCAGTTTGGAGTCGGCGCAAGCGTTTTTCCGCAAGGCTGTCGCGTCCGAAGGAGTCTCGTGGCCCACCAAGATAAACGTCGACGGTAACGCCGCGACCCACCGAGGTTTGCGACTGTTGGGGGACGAGGACTATCGCTGGCGGTCCGTCGAGGTCCGAGCGCGCCGATACCTCAATAATATCGTCGAGCAGGACCATCGCGCGATCAAGCGCCGCTGCGCTTCGATGCTTGGCCTGTGAGTCGTTCAGAACTGCGGCGATTACCCTGGGCGGTATAGAGCTGGCACACCGCATACGCAAACGGCAGTTTTCATTCGGTCGCAGTTACCCGCGCGGCGGTACTTCGCTGAAGCAGATGTGGCAGCGAGCCATCGCCCAGGCATGAGCGGGCAAATGTAGCCGGAAGTCCTTTCTCGCGCGGCAACCATCAATGCACCAGAACTCAAAAAGCCAGCTGCTGACGGACACGATGATTCGCAGCATCACGCCTTTGCGCTCGCCGCGAAAGTTCTCTGACGGCGGTGGCTTGTACTTGCTGGTCGCACCGATCGGTGGCCGGTACTGGCGCTACAATTATCGCTTCAATGGGAAGCAGAAGACACTTGCATTGGGAATCTATCCCGATGTCTCCCTCCCCAAGGCCAGAGCTCGTCACCAAGCAGCCAGGCACCAACTTGCGGGCGGCATTGATCCGTTTACGTGCAGGCGCGCGTTAAGAAGCAGGCCTGCCGACATTAATGGGTGCCCAAGAGATAGTTAGTAACATTGTATTGCACGATAACACATATCATGTTATCGTGCATATATCATGTTGGAAAAAATCTCCCCAGCACGGTCCATGGAACCCGACGTCCAGGCGTACCTGCGCGAAACCTTAGGGATAGCCCCCAAGCTTCGGCGGTGGCCAAGTGCCAGCAAATTACCCTATTTCCTGCAAGATGCCTTCGAGGTTCGGGAACTGGAATTGCTGAACCACTCAGTTCTTCTGGCGATCGACAAGCAGCCCAACAAGCACGGCTTGGCCAGCGTCCGCAGC
>JAYVME010000080.1:0-2505 GCA_043759115.1 Betaproteobacteria bacterium
GGGCGGAAAGGAGGAAGCACCTGCCGGCTGGCACCGCATCAAGCCCGCGGCAATCGCAACGAGCAGCGATTAAGCGTGGGGCAAACAATGGGGTCGGAAGCGGAATTGGGAGCGGCGACGGGCCGCTCGGACAGATTGCGATTACCGGTCCCGACCTTCGCGTCGTCGACTACCCATGTGGAAAAATCAGAGTAGCTTGTGGAGTTCTTCGCGATCAAGCTCGCAGTCGCGAAGTATTTTAGAAAGGAGTCCGGGACCTATGGTCTCGCCAGCATGCACGGGCACTACGGTCGTTCGCCCATCCGGATGCCTAAGAAAGTGGTGACTGCCCTTCACTCGCACGACTTCAAACCCGACTTTCTTTAACGCAGCAACAAGATTCCTGCCGCGAATACTGGGCAGCGCGGTCATGCGTCGACAGTTACCCTTTGCACTCCAACGAAGTCGAGGTTTTCAGTCGACTCGCCGCGAACCTCAAGACATAGTTCGATGGCCTCGCGCACCCGGTCCATCAAGTCATCAAGGGATTTCGCCTGGGTGTGGCAGCCAGGCAAAGCGGGAACCGAAGCCACAAAATAGCCCTTGGAATCACGTTCAACGACAACATCGAATTGTCTGGTCATAGGCACCTCTCGATCGGAGAGTTTACGCTTGCGCAAGTGGTGAAGTAAATTGGTTTTCCCGATTTTTACCGGCATTCATTCGTCTGCGGTTAACGGGGCTTTCTGGCTTTTCAATACGAGTCGATTATTATACCAAGGTCAGTTCGCGCATCACCGCATAAAGCCGGTTCTGCGCCTCGAACCCGATGCCCGGCCGGTCGGGCAGTTTGAGGTAGCCGTTTTCGACTTTGGCGTCGTCGGCAAATCCCGCGAACACGCCGAACACGTCGGGATAGGCCTCGCAGCCGCCGAGACCAAAACCGCCGACGATGGCGAGCGTCATCTGGTTGCCGCCGTGCGGGAAGATCGAATGCCGCCGCCACTGGTGGCGTTTAAGCATGTCGAGCGTGCGCGAGAACTGCACGATGCCGTACGACTGCGGCACGTCGATCTGGATGATGTCGCGGTCGGGCCGCATGCCGCCGAAGCGCACGAGGTTTTCGATGTCCTGCGTGGAAAAGAGGTTCTCGCCGGTGCCGATCGGCGAGTCGTAGATCGACGCGACGTCGGCGAGCAGCGCGTAGTCGAGCGGATCGGTCGGCTCTTCGAACCAGCGCAATTTGAACGGCTTCAGCGCCTGCGCGTACGCCAACGCCCGCGCGCGGTTGAACCCCGCGTTCGCGTCGACCGCCAAGCGATCGCTCGCGCCAACGATTTTGATCCCCGCCTCGACTCTTTTCACGTCGTCGGGTATGGACATGCCACCGACCTTGATCTTCATCGTCGTATAGCCTTCGTCGAGGCGCATGCGGATTTCGTCCTGCAATTCCTTGATGCCCTTGCCCGGCGCGTACCAGCCGCCGCCGACATAGCACGGCACTTTGTCGGGCACCTTGCCGTTGTTGTATTTATCAGCGAGTACCGCGTGCAATGGTTTATCGGCGATTTTCGCGACGGCGTCCCAGCACGCGACTTCTATGGCGCCGATCGCCACCGACCGCTCGGTATGGCCGCCGGGCTTTTCGCGCTGCATCATGCACGCGAGTATCTTTTCCGGATCGAGGTTGTCGCCCGCCGCGTTAAGCAGCGATTCCGGCGGCGCTTTCATGATGCGCGGAATCAGCCGGTCGCGCATCTGCGCGCCGCACGCGTAACGCCCGGTCGAGTTGAAAGCGAATCCCGCGACCGGCTTGCCGCCGCGCATGACGTCCGTAATCACCACGACGACCGACGTCGTCATTTCGCTGAAATCGAATACCGCGTTACGCAGGGTCGAATTAATCGGTACTGCAACTTCCCGTATCGCCGTAATCCTCATGTTGAGTCCTGAATCCTCAATCCTCGGTCCTCAATCCTGCTTTTTCTCACTCGATCTTCACGTTCGCATCCTTGATCACTTTGGCCCAGCGCACCATCTCCGTCTTGATGAATTCGCCGTACTGCTCCGGCGTGCTGGTCATCGGCTCGTAGCCGGCGCCGCGCATCCGCTCTTTGGTTTCGGCCATCGCTTCGATCTTGAGCCAATCGGCGTTCAGCTTATTGATGATCTCGCGCGGCGTGCCGGCGGGCGCCAGAATGCCATAGGACGTGATCACTTCGTAGTTGGCAATGCCGGCCTCCTTCGACGTCGGCACGTCAGGCAGATACGGCAAGCGCTCGGCTGCCAGCACCGCCAGCGGTCGCACGCGGCCCGCCTTGATATGCGGCAGCGTCGGCGGCACGCCGATGACGACCATGTCCACATGCCCGCCTATCATGGCGACCATCGCTTCGTTCGATCCCTTGTACGGCACGTGCACCATGTTGATTCCGGTGAGCCCTTTCAACATTTCGCTGCCGAGATGGTTGGAGGTGCCGAGGCCGCCCGAACCGAAATTGAGCTTGCCGGGATGGTCCTTCGCGA
>JAYVME010000081.1:0-2505 GCA_043759115.1 Betaproteobacteria bacterium
CCAGGCATTCCGCCCATCCCGCCCAGCGCTGAACCCAGGTTCGATTCCGCATCAACGAGGAATGTGGCCGAAGCAACCACCGTCTCGCCGGCGCGCACACCCCGCTTAATCTCCACGCGATTATCTGTGGCGAGTCCGAGCACTACATCGCGCGGCTCCAGCTGCCCGTCGGCGCGTTTGACGAAGACGAGATCACGCGTGCCAGTCGAGAGTACCGCCGAGCGCGGAACTTGAAGCACTGCAACGCCGGCTGCGCCGCGGATGTGCAGGGTCGCGTACATTCCCGGCTTGAGCAGACCATTCGCATTGTCCAGCACCACCCGGACGCGGACGGTGCGGGTGTCGATATTGACCGTGGGTTGCATGAAAATAATTCGTCCTGCTTTCAGCACGCCGGGGAAGGCCTGCAACTCCACTTCGACATTTTCTCCGAGTCGCACAATCGGCAAATCGCGCTCGAAAACTTCACCCTCAACCCAGACTACGGACAGGTCGACGACGCGATAGAGTGGCTCACCGGCCATGACGCGCTGCCCCGCGACCACCGGCTTGTCAACGATGACGCCGGAGTACGGCGCTCGGATCACCAATGTTTTCGGAACATCACCTGTTCGCTCGACGCGCTCGACCTCGGCCGCAGGCACATCCCAATTGAGCAGCCGTTGGCGTGCCGCCGCGCGCATCTCCACGGCGTTCGCGCGGGTCACCGAATCTGCGCCGGCGACGTCCCGCACCAGCCTTGCCGCCAAGATGAGCTCTTGTTCCCCACTGACCAGCATCGGTGCATACGTCGCGAGCAGCGGCTCGCCCGCACGCACGTCGCTTCCGGTGGTGTTCACGAACAGCCGATCAATCCAGCCGTCGAATTTGAGCGTCACCGTGCGCACCCGCGTTTCATCGACGGTGACCACGGCAACGGTGCGGACTTCGGGTTGCAGCGTGCCGAGTTCAACGGCGGCAAATGTCACGCCGATGCGGCGGGCCTGTTCCGCGCTCAACATCACGGGCTGTGCGGTGCCGGGAGCTGGCGCGGCTGATTGTTGTGTTTTCGCAGTTGCGGTATTGTTTTTTGATCGCGTGGCGACGACCGCTACGACCATGGCGGCACCTACGACCAAGGCACCAATCAGACCATTCCGCCATCGATTCGCGTTGCTGTTGGCGCGGTTCCCATGAAACGGATCTTCATTCTGGCGCTCGCGCGCCTCCGACTCGTGCGCGGGCATTATCGGTCGCCTCCCGGCGTGAGGCGGCCGGTATTGGGGTCATAGAGCGTGCGCCCGAGCAACATCTCCAGGTCGGAGAGTGCCATGCCTTCTGCGGCTTCGAGCGCGGAGAGTTCCTGCGAATAACGATTGACGGTCATCTGATTGTCGAGCAAAGTCATCAGATTCACTTTGCCAACGCGATAGGCGGCGAGCGAAGCAGAGACTGCGGCGCCCGCCTGCGGCAGTATCGTGGTGCGGTAGAGTGCGCTGAGATTGCGTGCCTTTGTCCAGGCGACGTACGTCGCGGCAACGCGGGCCCGCGTATCGGCGCGCGTGGCCGCGACGTCTGCCGCAGTCATGGCTTGCATCGCGTTTGCTTCGTCACGCATGCGCAGCTGTCGGCTCTGGGCGAACACGGGTATTGACGCACCGAGCATGAGGCTTCCCATGCGCTCGATTCGGTCGCCCCTTCCCTGTGTTCCATACTGGAGGCCCACTTGGAGATCAGGCCAAATCTCGCGGTAGGCGCGTCGTGTGTCGGCTTCCGCGGCAGTAAGATCCGCCTCGCCTGCCCGTATCATCGGTCGGGCGATCACCGCTTCACGAACGAGTGCATCCACCGTCGGGATTGTTTTTGGTAAGAGTGGCAACACAGCAGGTGGCGTACTCGAGTCAAACGTTTGCTCGAGCAGTCCGCCGAGCGTGGCGAGGGCGATGAGGCGCATGGCGCGCATCCCGACTAAATCTTCCGTCATCTTTGCCACTTCGACTCGCGCTTTGAGCACGTCAGCCTGTGCGGTCTCGCCGACTCGATACATCGCGTCGGCGGTCGTGGCCGTCTCTTCTAACAGCAGGCGTGTTGACTGCGCGTTCGTGATGGCCCGTTCGGACCGATACACATCATAGAACGCCTCGGCAACCCGACCGCGGACTTCCCAACGGATGTCTTCGGCGCGGGCGGTAGCGGCGTTGGCCCGCCCCTCGGCGGCCGCGCCGGCTAGCCGGAGTTTCCCGGCCGTCGGAACCATCTGCATCAATTGGAGTTGCGTCATCCCCAGCGGGTCCATCGGCCCGAGCCCGGGAAGCGAACGGTTCATCAGTCCGAGCTGGAGTTGAGGATCGGGAGGCCGGCTCGCGCCCGGCACTCGTGCGGCTGTCGCACGCGCCAACGCGGCAGCGGCGGCGATCCGCGGATTCGCGCGCGCGGCAGTCGCATAGAGCGGCGCCAGTCGAAGCCCTGCCGAATCGGCGGCCGTGGACTGTGCCGGCAACGGCGGCGACGCGACGAGCGCGATGA
>JAYVME010000082.1:0-6010 GCA_043759115.1 Betaproteobacteria bacterium
ATGACGCCGCGTTCCAGCGCCGGAATGATTTCGCCTCCCGGCAACTGCGTCACTTTCGCCCCCATCTCCTGAAAGAGGTCCGCCGCGAGGCCCACGGTCCGGTATTTGAGGCCCTTCAACTGCTTGGCATCCGTGATCGGCGACTTGAACCAGCCGAGCGGCTGCGTCGGCATCGGCATCGCGAAGAACCCGACGTAGTTGAGTTCGAGTTTCTTGAGCAGTTCGTTGTACAGCGCGAGACCGCCGCCGCGGTAAATCCACGCCAGCGTCTGGTTCGCATCGCAGCCATTGATCGGGCCCGAGCCGAACAGCGACGCTACTTTGGATTTGCCGTACCAGTACACCGGAACGGTATGGCCGGCGTCGAGCACGCCCTTGCTCACCGCGTCGGTCACCTCAAAGGGCTTCACCACCGCGCCGCCGACCAGGTAGTCGACCTTCAGACGTCCGCCCGACATTTCGTTGACGCGTTTGACGAACTCCATCGCCATCTCGTTGAAGATGTCCGTGGCGCTCCACGCGCCCTGCATCTTGATCACGATGGAATCGGGTTTGACCGCGACCGCAGGAGCGGCAGGCGTCGCCGGCTTGGGCGCCTCCGGCTGGCCGCACGCGGCAAGGGCCGCGACGCCGGCGACTGCTGCAGCGCCACCCAGGAACTTGCGGCGCGTCGATACGTCAGGCACGGCCTGCGTATTTTTGCTGGAATCTTCTGTGCTCATGAGTGACCTCCTGTTTGATGGGTAAATTAGGGTCGGACAATCGCGTTACACAATATTTCTTGTTATAAGTACTCTATACAACGCCAATCCGCGCGACGGGAAAAGCATCGTATACCCACCATGGGGCAAAATCAAGCAAGTAGGCGGCGAGGATGTAGTCCGCGCGACCGCAAACGCGTGCGACGAGAACGGGAGCAGCGCGCAGCGCCCGAATTACTTGAGTTCGACGATGGCGTCCACCTCAATCGCCGCGCCCGCGGGCAGCGCGGCAACGCTAACCGCCGCGCGCGCATGGCGGCCCGCCTCACCGAACACCGCGACCATCAGGTCGGAGGCGCCATTCACGCACTTCGGCGCGTCGGTAAAGTCGGGCGTCGAATTGACGAAGCCGCCGAGCCGCAGCACGCGCGCCACGCGGTCGAGGTCGCCGCCACACGCCGCCTTCATCTGCGCGAGTATGTTCAACCCGCATTGGCGCCCCGCCGCATAACCTTCGTCGAGGGACACGCCCGCGCCGAGTTTGCCGACGCAGGTCAGCTTGCCGTCCTGAAACGGCAACTGGCCCGAAATGTAAACGGTTTTTCCGCTTACGGTGTAGCCCACGTAATTGGCGACCGGCGCGGCGGCGGCGGGAAGAGTCAGGCCCAGTGCAGCCAGTTTGAAATCAGTTTGAGACATGGATCGAGTGCTCCTCGGTATGTACGTATCGAACGGCGTTTCACGCCGAGCAAGTGCCCTATCGCACAGGCACCAGCACGGGCGCGGGCGCGCCAGGCGTGGATTTGTGCGGCTCGTTCGGCTGCCAGCCGAGCGTAAACAGCAAAACCCCGAAGCCGATCACATACGCGATCACCACATGCCAGCCGTGCCGGAGCCACAGCCCGACCGATTTGGCTTCCGGATACATGTTGGACAGCGCGACCCCCGCCGATGACCCGAACCAGATCATCGAGCCGCCGAATCCGACGGCATAGGCAAGAAAACCCCAATCGTAGCCGCCCTGTTTCAAAGCGAGTGCGGTAAGCGGGATGTTGTCGAACACTGCCGATACGAACCCGAGCCCCAGCGCGGTGTGCCAGGAAGCGCCCGGCAGTTTCTCGACCGGCATCAGCGTTGCGGACAGCACGAGCGACAGCAGGAAAATGCTGCCCTTGACGGCTTCCGGCACTATTTCCCAGTCGGCCCGGCGCACCGGCGCGCTGAGCAGGATCGCAGCCCATACCGCGGCGCCGATAAACGGGAAGCTGTCGGAGGAGTCCGGGTATGCGACGTTGATAATCACGTTGGTTGCGATTGCCGCGATGAGAATAAACGCGACGATACCGACGCGCGGCCAGTCAAAATGAATGTGCTGATGCTCATGCTTGAGAATCGGCGAGTAGCGCTGCTGCTGAATAGCGGCCGGAACGCCGAAGATCACCATCGCCACGCCTGCCCCGATGTAGGCATGCAACACGTCGAGAGGGTTGACGCCGGCGATCCACATCATGGTGGTCGTGGTATCGCCGACAACGCTGCCCGAGCCACCGGCATTGGATGCGGCGACGATCGCGGCCAGATAGCCAATATGCACCTTGGCCCGGAACAGCGTGTGCGCCATCGCCCCGCCGATCATGGCCGCCGCGATATTGTCGAGAAAACTCGACAGCACGAAAACGATCACCAGCAGCCAGAACGCGCCCTTCCAGTCGTGCGGCAGGATGCGCGGCAGCGCGGCCGGGATATGGCTTTTTTCGAAATGCCGCGACAACAGCCCGAAACCGATCAACAGCATGAACAGGTTGGTCAGAATTACCCATTCGTGGCTCATATGCCCGAGAAATCCGGCGAAACCGGGTCCGAATTTGAAGCCGACGACCAGAAACTTGTACGCGACGATCGCCGCCAGGCCGGTCAGCGCCACGCGCAGCGTGTGATGGTGAAACAGTGCGACACCGAGCAGCGTCGCCGCGAACAGGATGAAATCAACCGGAATGCCCAGCAGTGCCGGAGCTTCGCTAACGGCAGACCCCGCCGCAAACACCGGCGCGCACGGTAAAACGCACCAAATTTTGACTGCAGCGGCCACGACCCGTCGCCCGGTCGTATTACGGCAATGCGCGGCGGCCATCGACTCTCCCGGAATTTTCCCCGATGGATTCTAGCACCCGCCGGAACACGGAGAAATACTACGTCGGGGCGTACGCAAGCGGGGCCCGCCATTTAAGGCATTGCGCGTTGCTCGATGTTTAGCCGAGGCCGACCGCCACGTACATCTTCGCGTCTTCGCGCTGCACCAGTATCGCGATGCGCTTACCCGCTTTCGACAACAGCGCAAGCCAACGAATGTGGCCATTGCCGCCGTTTCATGCGCTTATGGTAGAACCGTTTGGTGTGCGTCCCCAACAGCGCTAGTTTTTCCTCACCTGACCCAGCAACGGTCCGAGCAGGTCGATCGGCACCGGGAACACGATGGTGGAAGACTTGTCGCCGGCAATGCTGCCGAGCGTTTGCAGATAACGCAACTGCATGGCCTCCGGCTGCTGCGCGAGCATTTGCGCCGCCTGCAGCAGCTTCTCCGACGCCTGCAGTTCACCTTCCGCGTGTATCACCTTGGCGCGCCGCGTGCGTTCCGCCTCCGCCTGCTGCGCGATGGCGCGCACCATCGACGGGTCAATGTCCACGTGCTTGATCTCGACGGTGGCGACCTTGATGCCCCAGGCATCCGTCTGGATGTCGAGAATTTTCTGGATGTCGAGGTTGAGCTTGTCGCGTTCCGCCAGCATTTCGTCGAGCTCGTGCTTGCCCAGCACCGCGCGCAGCGTGGTTTGCGCAAGCTGGCTGGTCGCCTCCAGGAAATTCTCGACCTGGATGATGGCTTTTTCCGGGTCCATCACGCGGAAGTAGAGCACCGCATTGACCTTGACCGACACGTTATCGCGCGAAATCACGTCCTGGCTCGGCACGTCCATCACCACTGTACGCAGATCGACGCGCACCATCTGCTGGATCGCCGGAATGATGAGGATCAGTCCGGGCCCCTTGACCTTCCAGAAACGCCCGAGCATAAACACGACGCCGCGCTCGTACTCGCGCAGCACGCGTACCGCGGAAATCGCGATGACCGCGACCACTATCAATACGCCGCCCAAGCTGTAATCCCATATCATGATGCGCCTCCTTCAATCGTTCTTGTTTGTGGTTCCACGCTCAGGATGAGCCCGTCAATCCGGTTGACGCGTACCAGCTGGCCGCGCGCGAGTGGAGTGCGGCTGACGACCCGCCACGTCTCGCCATGCACGCGCGCCCAGCCCTCGGTCTGCAGATCGTCGAGTATTTCGCCGGCAGCACCGAGCATCTCCTCGCGACCGCTCACCACGGGGCGCTTACGGGCTCGCAATGCCAGCGTTACCGTGGCAAACACGATGCCGGCGCTGGCGAGCGCGAACGTGGCAATGAAAGGAATCGGCAGCCTGTAATTGCCGGCAGTGTCCGGATCGAACAGTATCACCGCGCCGATGATCAGCGCGAGCGCGCCGCCGATACCGAGCGCACCGAAACTCGGCACGAACGCCTCGGCTACGATAAACGCCAGTCCGAGCAATATCAGCGCGAGCCCTGCGTAATTCACCGGCAACAGCTGAAAAGCGTACAGAGCTATCAGCAAACTGATGCCGCCGATCACGCCCGGCGCGACAAATCCCGGATTTGCGAATTCGAAGAACAGCCCGTACACGCCGATCATCATCAGAATCAGGGCAACGCTTGGATCGGTGATCACCGCCAGGAGTTCATTGCGCCAGTCCGGCGTGAGCACGATGGTTTCCGCACCTGACGTGTCCAGCGTGCGCTCGACGCCCTGTACCGTCACTTTTCTGCCGTTTAGCTGCGTGAGCAGGTCCGGCACGTCCTGCGCGATGACGTCGATCACCTTGAGTTTCTTCGCCTCGGTGGCCGACAAGCTGACCGCCTCGCGTACCGCCCGCTCGGCCCATTCGGCATTGCGCCCGCGCAGTTGCGCAAGCCCGCGGATGTACGCCGCGGCGTCATGCACCTGCTTGCGCGTCATCGCATCACCACCCGGAAGGGCCTCCTTGTCCGCGTCCATAGCGGGCGCCGCTTTGCCGCCCTTGCCCTCTGCCGCGGACTTGTCCTTGGGTTGCGGTCCGCGCTCGCCGCCGATGCCGATCTGCACCGGCGTGGCGGCGCCCAGATTGGTCGCGGGCGCCATGGCGGCAATGTGGCTCGCATAAAGAATGTAGGTGCCGGCGCTGGCCGCGCGCGCGCCGCCCGGCGCGACGAACGTCGCCACCGGCAGCGGCGCCGCCAGTATCTCCTTGATGATGCTGCGCATGGCCTTGTCAAGGCCGCCGGGCGTGTCCATGCGCAATATCACCAGACCCGCGTTCTGGTCCGCCGCCTTGCGGATGCCGCGCACGACGTAATCCGCGGTAGCGGGACTCACCGCCCCTTCCAGCGTCAGGACTACCACCGGCGCGGGCGACGCGACAGCGTTGTTCAGCCCCAGCGTCAATGCCAACAGCATGGCCGCGACGCAGGCGCAGATAGCGGCTGGCAACTTCCCCAGCCTGTTAGCCATTGTGAGCGAGCGACGAGACACCATATGGGTTGGACAACTTAATGCGGCGTCGGTTGCACCTGCGAACGGATAGTCACCGGCGTGGTTGTGCGCGCCGGCCTTGGACCGTGCCGCCGGGTGCGACGCGGCGGCGCAGGGATTTTTGGCTCAGATTGCTCCGGAGTCGCCGACCAGCACGATATGCACGCGGTACGGTCCGTGCGCGCCAAGCACGAGAGTCTGCTCGATGTCGGCGGTGCGCGACGGCCCGGAGATGAAGTTCACCGCGCGTGGCAGCACCACGTGTTCGCTGCGCAGCAACGCCCACGCGTCTTCCATGCCGCGCACGATGCGACCGGCGCGCACCACCGCGATATGCGTTTCGGGCAGGAGGCTCGTCGTCGCCGGCGTGCGCGGCCCCGACAGGGTCATCAGCGTGCCGGTCTCGGCGATCGCGCAGAACGCGCCCGTAATGCCAACCAGGTCGGAACCCACCGCGGGGCGCGACTCGATGTAGATACCGGCGGCCTGCCATTCCAGTTCGAACAGCTCCGGCCAGCACACCGCGCTCCGCGGCAATTGGTTCTGCTCCAGGTAGCGCGCAACCGCGCCCGGCACATCCGCCATCGATTCGATCTGATCGACAGTGGTCGATAATTTCACCGCGCATCCCGTGAATCCCGCGACCGGGTCCCGGGCGGATTGCGGCCGCGGACCGGGCGGATGCGCG
>JAYVME010000083.1:0-2501 GCA_043759115.1 Betaproteobacteria bacterium
CGCGATGTCAAACTTGCGCTGCAGCAGTCGAACAAAAGCGAAAACATGTTCGATCAAATCGGCGAAGGCGGCAAAAAGACGCTATCGATTATCATCAAATCCGATGTGCAGGGTTCTTACGAGGCCATGGCGCACGCTTTACCCAAGATCTCGACCGATGAGGTCAAGGTGAACATCGTGCATTGCGGCGTTGGCGGCATAACCGAATCGGACGTGAATCTCGCCCTGGCTTCGAAAGCGGTAATCATCGGCTTTAACACGCGCGCCGATGCCATGGCGCGCAAGCTCGCCGAGTCGGCGGGTGTGGATATTCGTTACTACAACATCATCTATGAGGCACTCGATGATGTGAAGGCGGCATTGTCCGGCATGCTGACACCCGAAAAGAAGGAGAGCGTGCTCGGCATGGTCGATGTGCGGCAGGTGTTCAAGATATCCAAAGTCGGGACCGTTGCCGGTTGCATGGTGCTCGACGGCCTGGCCCGCCGCAGCGCCAAAGTCCGCGTGTTGCGCGACAACGTTGTGATTCACGATGGGGAACTCGATTCGCTGAAACGCTTCAAGGACGACGCGCGCGAGGTCAAGGCCGGCTTTGACTGCGGCTTGTCAGTCAAGAACTTCGGTGATATCAAAGTCGGCGACCAGCTCGAAGTTTACGAGGTCGTGGAAGTGGCCAGAACCCTGTGAGGCGTAAGGGGTGAGGCGTGAGGGGGACCTTCCCGCCTTACTCCTCACGCCTCACGGCGACGCTTATGCCCCGCGACTTTTCCCGCACGCTGCGCATAGCCGAGCAGATTCAGCGCGATCTGGCTGATCTGCTCCGCCTCGAGGTCAAAGATCCACGCATCGGCATGGTGACGTTGACGGACGTCGAAGTCACCGCCGATTACGCGCATGCCAAGGTTTTTTTCACGACGCTGGGCGATGCCACGCAAGTAGCCGCCGCCACCGAAGGACTCAATCGGGCGGCCGGATTTTTGCGACACGAACTTGGGCACCGCATCAAGTTGCGCAGCATTCCGCAGCTGCATTTTATCTATGACGACTCGGTCGAACGCGGCGTGCGCTTGTCGCAATTGATCGACGCGGCGGTTAGTAGTTCGGCGACACCGGCGCCCGGCAAGAAAAAACGCAGCTGATCGGTTCGATCCCAGCCTTTGAAGCGAACCGCTCCACTTCGCCTGCAGGTAGACGGCGTATTACTGCTCGATAAACCGATCGGTATCACGTCGAATGCGGCCATCCAGCGCGTCAAACGCTTGTTCAACGCAGCCAAGGCCGGTCATGTGGGCACACTCGACCCACTGGCGAGCGGCTTGCTGCCGGTGTGTCTGGGCGAAGCGACCAAGTTCTCCACTGACATGTTCAGTGCCGATAAAAGTTATGAGGCGGAACTTCTACTGGGCGTAACGACAACCACCGGTGATACCGAGGGTGAAGTTACTTCACGCCAGGCGGTCGCGGTTTCGCCGGATCAGGTAGTGGCGGTACTGCAGCGCTTTACGGGTGCCCTGGAGCAGACGCCACCGATGTATAGCGCACTCAAGCGCGATGGCAAGCCGCTCTACGCTTATGCGCGGGCCGGGCAGACGGTCGAGCGCGCGTCGCGCAGCATCACGATCCACGCGATTGCTTTGCTCTCGACCGCGCTTGCGGCGGGGCGATTCACGGTCAGCGTACGGTGCACGAAGGGGACTTATATTCGCGTGCTGGCTGAGGACATCGGCAGCGCGCTTGGCTGCGGCGCAACGCTCGCCCGCCTGCGGCGCACCAGCGTGGGTGAATTTGGCCTGCAACAGGCGGTCGCTCTCGACCAGTTGGAGGCGTTATCGGCAGCAGAACGGGCATCGACCCTGTTGCCGGTTGATTGCCTGGTGGCAGGACTGCCCGCAGTGGTGCTGGGTACAGACTCGGTTCGACGCATCCTGAAGGGGCAGACGGCGCAGGCCGCCACCGCCCAAAATGCGGGTTTGGTGAGGTTATACGACCAGGAACGGCATTTTCTGGGGCTGGGAGAGTTGCAGGCAGGCGGGCAGTTGGCGCCGAAGCGATTGCTGGTGGCACCCGCCCCGCTGTCCGGCGTTTGCCTGTTGCGAACTCCTAAAATTGCTTGAGAAAGCCGCAAGTTACGGGGTAAAATAGCAAACTTTGCAAGTGGAGATACGAATGCCAACCAGCGGCACGCAAAAAGCCCAGATCGTCAAGGACTACCAGCGCAAACAATCCGACACCGGTTCGCCGGAAGTGCAGGTTGCGTTGCTGTCCGCACGCATTACCGAACTGACCGAGCATTTCAAGGTTCACGTCAAGGATCACCACTCGCGCCGCGGGTTGTTGCGCATGGTGAGCCAGCGTCGCAAGCTTCTGGATTATCTGAAACGCTCGAGCGTCGAAAAATATCGTGCGCTGATCGATCGCCTCGGTCTGCGCAAGTGATTCCACCAGTGGTACTGGTGGTAGACGTTTAGGGTTGCAGGAAAGTGGCCGGCCCGGCATTGCGC
>JAYVME010000084.1:0-13184 GCA_043759115.1 Betaproteobacteria bacterium
TGCCGAGGTGCCGCCCAATTTCAAGCTGCATCCGCGCGTCGAAAAAATCATGGCCGACCGCCGCCTGATGGCCGAGGGCAAGCTGCCGCTCGATTGGGGCATGGCGGAAAATCTCGCTTATGCGACGCTGCTCAATGAAGGCTGGTCGGTGCGCATCTCGGGGCAGGATGTCGGCCGCGGCACCTTCTTCCACCGGCACGCGGTGCTGCACGACCAGAACCGTGAAAAGTGGGACCAGGGCACGCACATGCCGCTGCAGCACATCAGCGCGAAGCAGGGCGACTTCGTCATTATCGACTCGGTGTTGTCGGAAGAAGCGGTGCTAGGCTTCGAGTACGGTTACGCGACGTCCGGCCCGAATGAACTCGTGGTGTGGGAGGCGCAATACGGCGATTTCGTCAACGGCGCGCAGGTCGTGATCGATCAATTCATCGCGTCGGGCGAAATCAAATGGGGCCGCATGTGCGGGCTCACGATGATGTTGCCGCACGGTTATGAAGGCGCGGGCCCCGAGCACTCGTCGGGCCGTATCGAGCGTTTTCTGCAGATGTGCGCGGACTACAATATGCAGGTCTGCGTGCCGGCGACGCCGGTGCAGATGTATTACCTGTTGCGGCGCCAGATGGTGCGCCCGTACCGCAAGCCGTTGATCATTTTTTCACCCAAGAGCCTGTTGCGTCACAAGGAATCGGTTTCTCCGCTGGAGGAATTCGCCAACGACAAGTTCAATCCCGTCAACGAGGAGTGGGACGAGACGATCGACCCCGCCCGGGTCAAGCGCGTCGTGTTTTGCAGCGGCAAAGTGTTTTACGACCTGCGTGCCGGGCGTCGAGAACGCGGCATCGCCGATATTCCGCTGGTGCGTATCGCACAGCTCTATCCGTTTGCGCATGATGCGTTCAAGGCGCAGATCGAGAAATACAAAAACGCCACTGAAATCGTGTGGTGTCAGGAAGAGCCGCGCAATCAGGGGGCCTGGCATCGCATTCAGCATTACCTGCTGCGCCACCTGCTGCCGCACCAGAAACTCACTTACGCGGGACGCGATTCGTGGGCGACCCCGGCGGCGGGTTACAAGTCCCTGCATGAAAAACAGCAGAAGGAGCTGGTGAATCTTGCGCTGACCCTGGGCGCCGCCTCGCGCGCCGATGGCACAAAGTAGGTAACTGAAGTTCAGACTGGAGTGAAGCATGTTAGTCGAAGTGAAGGTGCCGCAGCTCTCGGAATCCGTGGCCGAGGCGACACTGGTCGCATGGCACAAGAAGATCGGCGAATTCGTCAAGCGCGACGAGAACCTGATCGATATCGAAACCGATAAAGTCGTGCTCGAAACGCCGGCGCCGGATTCAGGCGTGCTGGTCAAGATCATCAAGGGCGACGGCAGCACGGTCGTTGGCAAGGAAGTCATCGCCACCATCGACACCGATGGGAAGCCGCAAACGGCTTCCCAGAGTGCGACTGCGCCGGCCGCGCAGCCGCAACCGGCCACGCTCAAAAAAGTGCTCGCGCCGGAAGTCATGCCGGCAGCGAAAAAAATCGCCGCTGAAAACAAGATCGATGCGGGCGCTATCAGCGGCAGCGGGCGCGGCGGACGCGTCACCAAGGGCGATGTGCTGGATGCGATTCAAAGCGCGCAACCCGCGGCCAGGGCGGTCACGGCCGCGGTGACGGCGCCGCTGCGCGCGCCGGCACCGGCGATCGATCTGGGCGCGCTCGGCGAACGTGCCGAGCAGCGCGTGCCGATGTCGCGGCTGCGCGCGCGCATTGCGGAGCGACTCGTGCAATCGCAGTCGACCGCGGCGATATTAACCACGTTCAACGAAGTGAACATGCAGCCGGTGATGGATCTCAGGAACCGCTACAGGGACAAATTCGAGAAGGAGCACGGCGTCAAGCTCGGCTTCATGTCGTTCTTCGTCAAGGCCGCGGTCACGGCGCTCAAGCGTTATCCCGTCGTCAATGCATCGATCGACGGCAATGACGTTATTTATCACGGTTATTTCGATATCGGCATCGCGGTGGGCAGCCCGCGCGGGCTGGTAGTGCCGATCGTGCGCAATGCCGACCAGATGTCGCTGGCGGAAATCGAGAAGCAAATCGCCGAGTTCGGCAAACGCGCGCAGGATGGCAAGCTCACAATCGAGGAATTGACCGGCGGTACCTTCTCGATTTCCAACGGCGGCGTGTTCGGCTCGATGCTGTCGACACCGATCATCAATCCGCCGCAGAGCGCGATTCTCGGCGTACACGCGACCAAGGAGCGCGCGGTGGTGGAAAATGGCCAGATCGTGATCCGGCCGATGAATTATCTCGCCATGTCGTACGATCATCGCATCATCGACGGCCGCGAGGCGGTGCTGGCGCTGGTCGCGATGAAAGAAGCGCTGGAAGATCCGGCGCGTATGTTGCTGGATGTGTAGATTCGTGAGGCGTGAGGCGTTAGGCGTGAGGCGGAACAGCGCCACAGGTTTACGTTTTTGGTTTGCGCCTTACTCCTCACGCCTCACGCCTCACGGGTTCTCGAATGGCTAAGACTTTTGACGTAATAGTGATAGGCGGCGGTCCCGGCGGATATATCGCCGCCATCCGCGCCGCGCAGCTCGGGCTCAAGACCGCGTGCGTCGATGATGCGAGCACGCGCGACGGTGGACCGGCACTCGGCGGCACCTGCACCAATGTCGGCTGCATTCCGTCGAAGGCGCTGCTGCAGTCATCGGAAAATTTCGAGCATGCCGGGCATCAATTTGCGGAGCACGGCATCCAGGTCAAGGGATTGAGCGTCGATATCGGCCAGATGCTGTCGCGCAAAGACAAGGTCGTCAAACAGAACAACGACGGCATCGTCTATCTCTTCAAGAAAAATAAAGTCGAGTTTTTCCACGGCCGCGCGAGCTTCTTGAAAAGCGGAGCGGAGGGCTGCGAAATAAAAGTCGCGGGCAAAGCCGCTGAAACTTTGCTCGGCAAACACGTCATTCTTGCGACGGGCTCCAATCCGCGCGCGTTGCCCGGTGCGGATTTCGACGAGAAGCTGATACTCTCGAATACCGGCGCACTGGCGATTCCCGACGTGCCAAAACGTCTCGGCGTGATCGGCGCCGGCGTAATTGGACTCGAAATGGGCAGCGTGTGGCGACGCCTGGGCGCGGAAGTCACCATACTCGAGGCGTTGCCGGTATTTCTCGGCGCGGTGGACGAGCAGATCGCCAAGGAGGCCGCCAGGGTATTTTCCCAGCAGGGACTGGCGATACATACCGGCGTCACGCTAACCAAAGTGACCGCAAAAAAAACCGTTGTCGTCGAGTACACCGACAGCACCGGTGCCGCGCAAAACGCGACTTTTGACAAATTGATCGTCTCGATCGGCCGCGTGCCCAATACCGGCGGCTTGAATGCGGCGGCGGCCGGCGTCAAACTCGATGAGCGGGGGTTCGTTGCCGTCGATGATGACTGCCGCACGAATGTAACTAACGTGTGGGCGATCGGCGATGTCGTGCGCGGGCCGATGCTCGCGCACAAGGCCGAGGAAGAAGGCGTGGCGGTCGCCGAGCGCATCGCGGGGCGGCACGGCCACGTCGATTTCAATACCGTGCCGTGGGTCATTTACACTTCGCCGGAAATTGCGTGGGTCGGCAAAACCGAGCAGCAACTGAAGTCTGCCGGCGTCGAATACCGCGCCGGTACGTTCCCATTCATGGCCAACGGACGCGCGCGCGCTCTGGGCGATACCACCGGCATGGTCAAAATGCTGGCGGACGCCAAAACCGACCGCATCCTGGGTGTGCACATCATCGGGCCGATGGCGTCCGAGCTGATCGCCGAGGCGGTGGTTGCGATGGAATTCGGCGCCTCATCCGAGGACATCGCGCTGATCTGCCATGCCCATCCTTCATTGTCCGAAGCGTTGAAGGAAGCCGCGCTCGCGGTCGACAAACGCACGTTGAACTTCTGACCCGCCGCACCTAAACGCAGTGAACGACGACGCGCGCTCCGGAGTTGCCAACCGCTACGGTCACTTTGCCCTTCCGGCGGACAGTTTCGACGTCGCCGGCTGGGTGCAGCAGCATGCGCGCGAGCACGATTTCGAGCTGGATGCCTCGCAGAACGCCGCGTTGCAGACGCTGCAGCGGGTCTATGCAGATCTTATTGCGCAGGAGCGCCTGGAGGCGTCGCTCATCCGGCTCCTCGCGCGCAAGCAGACCGTGCAGGGGGTTTACCTGTGGGGTGGAGTCGGCCGCGGCAAGAGCTTCCTGATGGACAGTTTTTTTAATTGCGCGCCGGTCGCGCGCAAGAAACGCATCCACTTTCACCGCTTCATGCAGGAAATCCATCACGCACTCCACCGTCACCAGGGCGAGGAGGATCCGCTGGCCGTTATTGCGCGCGAAATAGCGAAGGAAACACGCCTGATCTGCCTGGACGAGTTTCATATCACCGATATCACCGATGCCATGCTGATGCGGCGCCTGCTTGAAGGCCTGTTCGAGCATGGGGTGGTGCTGGCCACGACCTCCAACCAGCACCCCGATCAGTTGTACGCACACGGCCTGCAGCGCGGGCAGTTCCTGCCGGCAATCGAACTGATCAAGCGCAAATTGCAAATCGTGAACGTCGACGGCGGCACCGATTACCGGTTGCGCGAACTCGAACGCGCCGGTGTATACCATACGGGCGTTGACGCCGACGAGCGTCTCGAGCAGGCATTTATCGGCATCGCCCGTCACGAATCCGCGGATACCCCGGAGCTCGAGATCGAGGGGCGCATCATCAACGCGCGGCGGCATGCGCGCGGCGTCGCGTGGTTCGATTTCAGCGAACTCTGCGACGGACCGCGCGGCAAGGCGGACTATATCGAACTCGCGCGCCGTTACCATACGGTGTTACTGTCGGGCATTCCGGAATTCAGACTCGACGAAGCGGCTATCGTGCGCCGCTTCACCTGGCTCGTCGACGAATTTTACGACCGGCGCGTCAAGTTGATCGCATCCGCCGCCGCGCCGCCCGCGGAACTTTATACGTGGGCGCAAGGCGGTGACCAGTTCGAGCGCACCATCAGCCGCTTGATCGAGATGCAGACGCACGATTATCTAAGCGAGGCGCACTTGCCGTAGTAGATTGGCGACGGAGGGAATGAGCGTGGAAAAATTCAAGGCGTACCGCATATTCGATGAGAACGGCAAGGGACGCGGCCGTCTGGTTGACATGACATTGGATGAACTGGATGCCGGCGCGGTCGTCATCAAGGTGGCCTATTCAAGCGTCAATTTCAAGGATGCGCTGGCCGGTACCGGCGCCGGCAGGATCGTGCGGCGCTATCCCTGCGTCGGCGGCATTGATAGCAGCGGGACGGTGGTCTCGTCGGCCGACAGTCGTTTCAAGCCCGGCGACGAAGTCATTTGTACCAGTTACGACTTCGCGATGTCGCACGACGGCGGTTATGCAGGTTATGCGCGCGTGCCCGGCGACTGGGTGGTGCCTTTGCCGGCGGGATTGACGCTGTTCGATGCGATGGCGATCGGCACGGCGGGCTATACCTCCGCATTGGCGGTGCATTTGCTCGAGCACAACGGCATGGCGCCCGGCAACGGCAAAGTGGTGGTCAACGGCGCGACCGGTGGCTGCGCAAGCATCGCGATCGATATGCTCGCCGGACGCGGTTATGCGGTGACGGCGGTAACCGGCAAGGCGGGCGAGCACGATTACTTGCGCAAGATCGGCGCCGTGGAAGTGCTCGGCCGTGACGCATTGAAGCTTGGCGCGCGGCCGCTCGAAAAGGGCGTATGGGCGGCGGCCTTCGATTCGGTCGGTGGCGAGCAATTATCCGCGCTCACGCGCAGCATGCAGCAGCACGGTTTAATCGCCAGCTTCGGCAATGCCGGCGGCATCGAACTCAATACGACGGTGCTGCCGTTTATTTTGCGCGGCGTGCGTCTGATTGGCGTCGATTCCGGCTATACGCCGATGGATATCCGGCGTCGCGTATGGCAGCGGCTGGCGACCGATCTGAAGCCGCGGCATCTGAACGACATTGTGCGGACGGTGACGCTGGATCAACTGCCGGCGACGTTTGCCGCCATGTTGAAGCAGGAAACTCGCGGTAGAACTATTGTCGTTATTGGCCAGCGTTAGCGCGAGCGCATGTTCGAACGGACGCGCCAGGGCGCGCCGTTCAACGCGCTGACATGAAGTCAAGCAAGACTGCATTCGACTGATATAGCTATTGCACCGAAGGAGGCTGATGACAACCTATCGGGAATTTCACCGCCGTTCGATCGACGAGCCTGACGCGTTCTGGCGCGAGCAGGCGAAGCTGATCGACTGGCACCAGCCTTTCGGCAAAGTGCTCGATTACAGCCGGCCGCCATTCGCGAAGTGGTTTGTCGGCGGCGAAACCAATCTGTGTCACAACGCGGTTGACCGCCATCTCAAGGTTCGCGCGGACCAGAACGCGCTGATTTTCATCTCGACCGAGACCGGACAGAACAAGACCTATACCTTCCGCGAGCTGCATACCGAAGTCAACCGCTGCGCCGCGGTGCTGCGCGAGCTCGGTCTGGGCAAGGGCGACCGCATCCTGATCTACATGCCGATGATCCCGGAAGCGGTGTTCGCCATGCTCGCCTGCGTGCGCCTTGGCGCCATACATTCAGTGGTGTTTGGCGGTTTCGCGGCGCACAGTCTTGCCTCGCGTATCGACGATGCGCAACCGAAGCTCCTGTTTACCGCCGATGCCGGCATGCGCGGCGGTAAACCGATTCCATACAAGGGGCTGGTCGACGAGGCCATCCGTTTGTCGCGGCATCCGCCGCGGCATGTGGTGATCGTCGACCGCGGCATCGACAAGGATTTCAAGCGGGTGGCGACGCGTGATCTCGACTATGCGCGGTTGCGCGAAAAACACATGTCGGTGCAGGTGCCGGTGACCTGGCTGGAATCGAGCGAGCCCTCGTACATCCTCTACACGTCGGGCACGACCGGCAAGCCCAAAGGGGTGCAGCGCGATACCGGCGGTTATGCGGTCGCGCTGGCGGCCAGCATGCAGCATATCTATTGCGGCAAACCGGGCGAAACAATGTTCACTACCTCCGATATCGGCTGGGTGGTCGGTCACTCCTATATTGTTTACGGCCCGCTGATTCACGGCATGGCGAGCGTGATGTATGAGGGGCTGCCGATCCGGCCCGATCCGGGCATCTGGTGGAAGATTGTCGCCGATCATAAAGTGACAGTGATGTTTTCATCGCCGACCGCCATCCGCGTATTGAAAAAACAGGATCCCGCCTATCTCGCCAAATACGATGTGAGCACGTTGCGGCATCTGTTTCTTGCCGGTGAGCCGCTGGACGAGCCCACGGCGCGCTGGATTTCGGAAGCACTCAAGGTGCCGGTGATCGATCATTACTGGCAGACCGAGACCGGCTGGGCGCTGCTGTCGTGCGTACCCGGCGTCGAGGCGACGCCGACCAAGTACGGCAGCCCGAGTTTTCCCGCCTACGGTTATAACGTGAAGCTATTGAACGAAAGCACGGGACAGGAAATCGGCGCCAACGAAAAAGGCGTGGTTGCCGTCGTGCCGCCATTACCGCCGGGTTGCATGACGACGGTGTGGGGACAGGACGCGAGATTCGTGCAGACTTATTTCACGAGCTTCAAGGACCAACTGATCTACACGACTTTCGACTGGGGCATCCGCGACAGCGACGGCTATTACTTCATCCTCGGCCGCACGGACGATGTGATCAACGTCGCCGGCCATCGTTTGGGCACACGCGAGATCGAAGAGGCAGTCAGTAATCATCCGAATATCGCGGAAGTCGCGGTGGTCGGCGTTCACGATCAGTTAAAGGGCCAGGTGCCGGTGGCGTTCGCGGTGGTGAAAGACGCCAGCAGGCTGGCTGACGCGGAAGGGCGGCGCGCGATGGAGAAAGAAGTGTTTGACGTGGTCGACAAGGCGCTCGGCGCGATCGGGCGGCCCGCACGGGTGTACTTCGTGACGTTGTTGCCGAAGACGCGGTCGGGCAAGGTACTCCGCCGCAGCATCCAGGCCATAGCGGAAGGGCGCGACCCGGGCGATCTCACCACGCTGGACGATCCAGCCGGCATCGAACAGATACGCGCCGCGATCGCCGTCATGCAGGCTTGACGTTTAACGTTTAACGTTAACCGTTATACTCTCTTCGCGTGAACGATCAGTTCCGCTTGTGTTTTCGCTGGACGGTGGCTGGCCCGGAAGACGTCGAGATCGTTGACTACCACTGACGGAGAACCATGATGATCAAAAACGGTATGCGGCCGGTTCATCCGGGCGAAATATTGCGAGAGGATTATTTGGTTCCGCTCGGTACAAGCGCCAATGCGCTGGCGAAGGCCCTGAACGTGCCAACTCCGCGTATTAACGATATCGTTCGTGAGCGGCGTGGCGTTAGCGCCGATACCGCCATGCGGCTTGCGCGCTACTTCGGCGGCGATGCGCGCTCGTGGCTGAACTTACAGGCGGCATACGAACTGCGAGTTGCTGAGATCGAAAGCGCGAAGCGCATAGAACGAGAGATTGCTCCAGCGATTACGTGAACGAGGAAAGACCTTTCCTAAATGCGCGCACCGCTATTTCGCGCTCGCGTAAGTATCGGCAAACGTTTTGATATCTGCCGGGCTCAGGTCGGAGATCGCCCAGAACGTCATTCCCGCATCGCCCCAGTGCAGCAGGTTGTAGCCCTGTTTTGACGACGGCCGCATGGACGCGACCGTGCCGGCGTTCGCGTCCGGCCAGACGAAGAGATTGATGACGTGCTGGCGGTGACGGTAAACGAGTGCAGCCACCGGCCGGCTGTCGACGTAATCGAGGCGTGCGCCGACAAGCGGGAAGCCCGCCGTAGTCAGGTCAGTGACTGGCGGCGAGAAGTCGAACTTGGAACTCAGCCAGGGTTTGACGGCGTGCTGATCGGATGACGCGACTTCCGCCAGATGATTGGTCAGCACGGAGCGCGCGTGGCCGGCAATCACCTGTTCGGCGATGCGCTCGTCCCGCGAGCCGGTTCCCAGTTGAATGGCGGTGGTCCAGGTTATTACCGCGGTCGCCGCCACTGCCGCGACGAGCGGAAACCATTGCCAGCGTGGAGCGCTCTTCTTGCGGACGGGAGCGCTCGTTGCATTGGCCGTGGCCCGTATGCGCGCCGCGAGGGCGTCCGGCGCCGTGTAGTACTCGGCCTGCTTTTTGATTGCGGTCTGCAATGAAGTCTGTACGGCGTAGGCTTGCGCGCACGCGGCGCACGTTTGCAGATGCGCTTCGATGCCGGCCGCCGTGACCGGATCGAGTTCGCGGTCGAGATGGCCGTGCAGGTAGTTCCGGGTCTGCTTGCAGTCCATGTCCAAATCAGGATTCCTGATCAAGTTTTTTCAAAGCGTGCAGCATCAGCTTGCGCGCTCGCGACAGGCGCGACATCACGGTGCCGAGCGGGATATCCGCGATCCGCGCGATATCGCGATACGACAGGTCTTCGAGTTCGCGCAGCACAATGACTTCGCGGAACTCCGCCGGAATCCGCTCGAGCGCGCGATGCACGAGCCGCCGCGTATCTTCCTCTTGCAATAACCGCTCGACGCTGTCGCCGGTCGTCGCCATGTCGTAATCGACGGCCGCGACGGTATCATCGGTGAACTCTACGTTCAGCGTCTGCGCGTGGTTCTTTTCGAGCCACGTGTAATACGTGTTACGCACGATCGCGAGCAGCCATGCGCGCGCATTGCCGCCGTGGAAGCTCGCGAAAAACCGGTACGCGCGCAGACACGCTTCCTGCACCACGTCTTCGGCGTCGTGCTCGTCGTGCGCCAACCAGCGCGCCAGGTTGTAGGCTGCATCGAGATGCGCCATCACGGTTTCCTCGAAGCGTGTCTGCCGTTGCGGTTCCAAGCTCGGTTCCAATCATTAATACCGGTTGGTGGCGGGTTTTATTCCCGTGCCAGCCGGGAAAATTCCAGGCACCGCGCCGGTTACCCGGTTACTACGAATGGCAAGCGGAACTCTACCATTACCATTTGGCTACTACCGGTTTGTTGCGAGTTTTATTCCCGCACGGGGCGGGAATATCTCCGTTGCCGCGCCGGTTATATGAAGGTGGTATGCAGGACTTTACGCTGATTTACCTTATTTACCCCCTTGTACACAGGAGACAGCCATGACCAAAACAATCGACAGACGGGATTTTCTCAGGCTTGCGGGTATCGGCGGCGTAGTTTTCGCGTCGGGACTGCCGGGGTGCGCGACGATGGCGGCGGGGCAGAATGACTTTTATTTTGTGCAACTCTCCGACTCCCACTGGGGTTTCGAGGGGCCGCCCAATCCGGACGCCAAGGTTACGCTGAAAAAGGCGGTTGCGACGGTCAACGCGCTCGAGCGCCAGCCGGATTTCATCATGTTCACCGGGGATCTCACGCATACCACCGACGATCCGGTGGAACGCCGCAAGCGGCTCGGCGAATTCAAGCAGATCGTGAGCGAACTCAAGGTGAAAACCGTACGTTTCATGCCGGGCGAGCACGATGCTTCGCTCGACAACGGCGCGGCGTACAAGGAATTCTTCGGCGCCACGAATTACAGCTTTGACCACAACGGCGTGCATTTCATCGTCGTCGACAACGTGTCCGATCCGACTTCAAGCATCGGCGAAGCGGGGCTCGCATTGCTCGCCGCCGACCTCAAGCAGCAGAAAACCGATGCGCCCATCGTCGTATTTACCCACCGCCCGCTGTTCGATCTCTATCCGCAATGGGACTGGGCGACGCGTGACGGCGCCAAGGCCATAGCCCTGTTGATGCCGTACAAGAACCTGACCGTGTTCTACGGCCACATCCATCAGGAGCATCACCACATGACCGGCCATATCGCGCACCATGCGGCGAAATCGCTGATATTCCCGCTGCCCATTGCTGGCAGCGTGCCCAAGCGCGTGCCGATCGCCTGGGACGCGGCGGAACCGTACAAGGGCTTGGGTTTTCGCGGCATCGGCGTTGACGCCAAATCGGGGCACGCCGCGCTCAGCGAATTTACCGTTGTGAAGAAGGCGTAACGACATGTTAATGACGAAACGCAAAACGCAACTGGTCATCGCCGCGGTGTTCGCTATCGCGGCGATGACCGCCGCCTATGTCGCCGCACAGCCTGCCGAAACGGGCGAGCAAGTCATCAAGATCACCGCGAAGAAATTTGAATACACACCGCGTAACGTGGAGCTCAAGAAAGGGGTGCCGGTCATACTCGAATTCACGACCGAGGACGTGTTCATGGGATTCAACGCGCCGGACCTCGGCGTGCGCGCCGATATCGTGCCGGGCAAGACGATACGCGTGCGCGTGGTGCCGGCTAAAGTCGGGAAAGTCGAATTTTTATGCGATGTTTTCTGCGGATCGGGGCATGAAGAGATGAGCGGAACGATCACCGTGGTTGATTAAGCAACTATCTTTCCAGCCGTCAGCGCGGAGCGAGCGATCAGCGACCTTCGCGTTTTTTTGATCATGAAGGCGTTGCGCTCCACGCGTGGCACGGGGCGCCCACGAAGCCTCACCCCGGCGCAGGGGCGCCAGGTGTTTCTCTGGATCAACGGCCGCAATCCCCTTCAGTATGGGTTGGACTTCGGGCTGTGGACGCGTCAGATCGTTTCTATCCTAATCAAGCAGAAGTTCGGCGTGCGCATGGATATGCGCATCGATGCCCAACTGGCCGCTGTGCAACGCAATCCAAAACTCGTAAGATCATTCTTCGGTGCCCCGTCTATCGCCTATATTACGGATTGGTGAGTAATCAGCGTTTCCTTTGGTAGAATCGCGCATTTGGTTTGATGCAGTCAAAATAAAGTCTGGAGGAGTCATGAATCGTAGCCTGATCGTCGCATTGCTCGCGCTCGTCTGCATGCCCGCGTTCGCGCAGGACGCTTATCCTTCGCGGCCGATTACGCTGATCGTGCCGTTTCCGCCCGGTGGTGTCGCCGATATTACGGGACGGCCCACGGCTATCGCACTCGAAAAAGTCCTCAAGCAGCCGGTTGTGCTGGCGAATCGTCCAGGCGCGGGCGGTGCGGTGGGCAATTCACTCGTCGCCAACGCCAAGCCCGACGGTTATACGCTGCTGATGGCGCTCTCCAGCATCTCGGTGATTCCGGAAGCCGACAAGCTCTTCGATCGCAAGCCCGCGTATACGCTCGATCAGTTGGTGCCGCTGGCGTTGATCTCCGCCGATCCGCTCATACTGGTCGTGCATCCGTCGCTGCCGGTTAAGTCGTTGAAGGAGTTGATGGCGCTGGCGAAGGCGAAATCCGGGCAACTGTCGTATTCGACGTCCGGTATTTACGGCGCATTGCATATGCCGATGGAAATGTTCCTGCACGCGGCCAAGCTCAAAATGCGCGCGGTGCACACGAATGGCGGCGGACCGGCGATTACGATACTGCTGGGCGGTCACGTCGAAATGACCGCGGGTGGGCCGGCCGCCATCAGCGGCCACGTCAAAGCCGGCCGGTTGCGCACGATCGTAAGCTGGGGTGGGAAGCGTCTCGACGCATTTCCGGAGGTGCCGACGTTCAAGGAACTCGGCTATGACATCGAATATTTCATCTGGGCCGGCCTGTTCGCGCCCAAAGGCACGCCGGAGCCGGTTCTGACAACACTGCGCGACGCCGTGCGCAAGGCGGTCGAGGATGCGGACTTCAAGGCGACGATGGCGAAATTGAATTCGCCGATTCAATATCTGGATGCGCCTGAATTCGGCAAGTACTGGGCGACCGATGCCGCGCGGCTCGCCGAGGCGGTCAAAGCGGTAGGCCGCGCGGAAGAACATAAATGAGCGACGCTGAAATATCCGAGGTTCGCGTCGCGCCGACGGGCGTGCGCAGCGACGTGGTGGCGGGCATCGTCATCGTGCTGCTTGCGCTGGTGGCCGGCTGGGAAAACCGCGCCTACCCGATCGGCTCGCTGGCGGATCCGGGTCCCGGTTATATGCCGCTGCTGATTGCGGTTGCTCTCGGCGTGTTTGGCGTGCTCATCGCGCTGCGTGCCGGCGCGTCACCGCTGTTTGATACCATCGATTGGTCGGAGGGCAGACGCGGCATGGTCATGCTCGTGGCGTGCGGCGTGGCGATATTTGTGCTGGAGCGCATCGGCTACCGGCTGACGATGATCGCGCTGCTGGTCTTCAT
>JAYVME010000085.1:0-5992 GCA_043759115.1 Betaproteobacteria bacterium
CCTATATTTCAGGGGAGCTTCATGCGCACATCCAGAAATTATCAGAGTACAACGAGGAGTTAAAAGAACTCAAATGGACGCATGGTGATTTGTCTGACGATGACTTGATTTCGTTCTGCAATGGCCGGTCTGCGGTCTTTCTCTATTACGTTAACGGATGGAATATAGTCCGAGCCGAGTGCAACGATGTGGGCGAAACCAAAGATTGGCTGCGACCATTCATTAAGTCGAGTCTTATTTGGGAGGAAGGCCTTTGCAGGGGAAATATTGGATTGCCAAGTCTGCTCTCAGATAGCCTAGATTCACTTCGCCATATCGCATTCACGAATATGGTCGTAAACGGGCATGCGAATCCATTCTATGAGTGGGAAAAAGCGAATCCCAAGCTTGCGGAACAGAACAGGTCTTGAGTCGAAGGCTGTTGCCTGAGACAATGCAGTTAATGCGGATGCATTGGCGGATACAAATGAGGATACATACACAAACGCGGCTCCCTTGAAACCCGTATGGATGCTAGGTTTGCAGGTTTTGAAGTGCAGTCCCACCATCTCCGCCAATGACATGGTCTAGTACCAATCCCGTTTTTTCGCGCTGTGTAACGCAGTCACGTCAACCACCCGCTTTGCGTCCACCTCACTCAGTAACGATCTTATGCTCGGCCGCAATGGCTTTCCATAGCGCGAGTTCTTCCTTGAGCCGCGCGGCAAGGGCTGCCGGACTGATCGACACCGGCACCGCTCCATCTGGTTCGAGGAATACGCGCAGATCGGCCGACGCCGAGATTTCCCGTATCTCGCGATTCAGGCGATCGATCAGTGGTGCTGGGGCGCCGGCGGGCGCGAATACGCTGATCCAGATTTCGATGGAATAGCCGGGCACCGTGGCGTTCAGCGTCGGCAGGTCGGGAAACACCGGGCTCGGTTGCTTCGATGTGACGGCCAGCGCGCGTACCCGGCGACTGTTCAAATGGGACACCAGCGAGCTGTAATTCGAGATCATCGCGTAGATCTGGCCACCCGCGAGATCGACGATGGCATTGGCGGCGCCTTTATAGGCGATGTGCGTCATCTGTATTTTGGCGGCGGCGTTGAACAATTCGGTCGCCATATGACCCACCGAGCCGATTCCCGCCGAGCCATAAGTCAATTTACCTGGCTTGGCGCGCGCCGCGGCAATGAATTCGGCGGGCGACTTGACCGGGAACGCCGATGAAACTGCCAGCAGCATGGGGCCTTCCGCGACCATCGTGACCGGCGTGAAGCCTGTGAGCGGATCGTAGGGCAGCTTGGCCTGCGTCGCGGCCACGGTCAGGAAGGTAGAGGATGTGAGCAGTAGAACCGACCCGTCGCGCGGCGCTTTGGCCACGGCGTCGTTGCCGATCACACCCGAGGCGCCGGGCTTGTTCTCGACAATGACCGTGGTCTCAAGGCGCTTCGCGAGCGGCACCGCGATTGCCCGCGCCACCACGTCATTGCTGCCGCCCGGCCCGAATGGCACGACGATTTTCACCAGATTCGGCAGCTTCGCTTCCGCGGCGATGGCGGGATTTACCGCGAGTAGCGCACCGCCCAAAACAGCGATCAGGGACAGGGATTTTAGAATGGGAGTCTCCGCAAAATCTTCATTGAACCGGTCGATGAAATAATACATTATCAGGGGTCAGGAGACGCCATGCAATCACTCAAAATCATCAGCCCCAACGGGCACCTCGGATTCGCGCCCATACGCACCGGCAGTTTTGAATTAGGCGTCGCGGTGCGTCCGGACTACATCGCCGCGGATTCGGGCAGCGACGACGTGGGTCCAGTGCCGCTGGGCGCCGATATATGCACCAGTCCGGAAGCCTGGCAGCGCCACGATCTCGAGCACATGCTGCTGGCGTCGCGCAAACTTGGCGTGCCGATGATCATCGGTTCGTCCGGTGACACGGGCAGCAACAGCCGGGTCGATCTTTTCGTCCGCATCATCAGGGAACTTGCCGTCCAGCATGGCCTGAAAAAATTCCGGCTCGGCTACTTCTATTCCGAGGTCGACAAGGAATACCTGCGCAGGAAAATACGCGCCGGTGACACGGTGCTAGGCCTGGATGGCCGCGCGGCGCTTACCGAAACCGAACTAGACGCCACTGAACGCGTCGTGGCGATGGCGGGCGTGCATCCCTTCATCGAACTGCTGAAACAGGGCGGCGACGTGATTATAGGCGGGCGCAGCTCGGATGCCGCGGTGTTCGCCGCGCCCGCGATACATCATGGGTTTCCGGATGACCTTTCCTACTATCTTGGCAAAGTGCTCGAATGCGCGTCGTTCTGCGCCGAACCGTACGGCGGGAAAGAAACGGTATTGGGTGAAATCACTCAGCAGGACGTCAAAGTGACCGCGATGTTTCCCGAGCAGCGCTGCACGGTGGCGTCGGTGGCGGGGCACGCGATGTACGAGCGTTCCAACCCATATCAGGAATTTGTTGCCGGTGGCATGCTCGACATGACGCACTGCCGCTACGAGCAATTCAACGAAAGAACGACGCGCATCACCGGGCCGCGCTTCGTGCCGGCCGATGTGATGCGTGTAAAGCTCGAAGGTTCGGGTAAGGTCGGCGAGCGTTACGTCGGCCTGTGCGGGATTCGTGATCCGTACACGATCGCCAACGTCGACCGCGTCATCGAATGGGCGAAAGATAAAGTCCGTGAGCGATTCGGCGATACCGGTTACGAACTGCACTACAACGTCTATGGCCGTGATGGAATCATGGGCGAACTGGAACCGCTGCGCGACAAGCCGGGACACGAACTGTGCATCCTGGTGCAGGGCGTAGCACCCACCGCCGAGATGGCAGAAGAGGTTGCCATGATCGGTCTGCGCCAGATGTTTTACGCGCGACTGCCGGACGTCAAGGGCACCGCGGGTTCAGTCGCGTTTCCACTCGACGAAGTCCTGCGCGCGAGCCCGGCTTATCGCTGGACGCTCAACCATACCGTGGCGGTGAAAAACGGTATGGAATTATTCAAGACCCATATGACTGATGCCGGTATCTAAAGAAGGAAATCGACGTGGCTGCCACCAAACTCAACGAACTCGCAAAAACCATCCGCAGCAAGAACGCGGGGGTGGACAAAATCACTTTCGACATTATTTTCCGCGATAGCGCGAACTACGAACGAGTCAAACGCACCCGCGTGCTCACGCGCGAATCGATGGCAAAACTCTATCGCATTGCGCCGGAGCGGATTTCGGATTTTGTCGAATATGATCCCGGCTACGCCATCAAGTTTACGATTTATCGCCCGCGGCCCAGTGGCAGCGCCGGTGATGGCGACATCTTCGGTGCCCAGCAGTACGCGCCGCTGCTCGAGCTGGAAGTGCCCGCTTAGGCGGTGCCGGGCGATGGAACATGGCAATTGACGGTTAATGGCAGTTCCATCGGGAACGGGTATTATACAAACCGCATCAGTGTAGACGGTCGAGTGCACTTAACCGAATTACGTTACGAATGGAGGTACGGCATATGAAAACAATCGCGCAGTCAGGCAGGCAGTTGCTGTGGGCCGTTTTAAGCATCGTTGCCGTGTTGTTTGCGGGATGCGCAAATATGGCGACCACCCAGAACGTGCAGGTGACGCTCAATGGCAGCCAGGAGGTTCCGCCGGTGACAACGGCGGCGACCGGCATCGGCACCATCACCGTCGGGGCGGATAAGTCAGTCAGCGGCAGCGTGACAACTTCCGGCGTGGTCGGGGTCGCGGCGCATATTCACGACGGCATGCAGGGCAAGAACGGCCCGGTCATCGTGCCGATGTCCAAGACTTCCGACAACACCTGGTCGGTACCTGCGGCGGCGAAATTCACGGATGCGCAGTTTGAAAGCTTCAAGGCCGGCAATCTTTACGTGAATGTCCACAGCGCGGCAAATAAAGGCGGCGAGATTCGCGGCCAGTTGAAACCGTAGTCGACGGAGGACGGGGGCGTGTTGATCCGCCGCGCATTAATGCGGGCGCCGCTCGCGTGCGGATTTCCCCGATTTGCAACGACCACCGCGCTGCGGCGTGGCAGGCGTTGGCTTGCCGGGTGCATCGCCGGCATTTTTTCGGTTCAGCGGTCTCCACTATCATCGTGCTCCGCATTAGAATGCGACTGATATCGTGGCGCGGATCGCGGCTAAAAACAGGCGAGGGGTACAAATGAGGTTGATGCTTGCAGGATGGACTATCGCGGCGATTGCGCTTGTGCCGCAGTTTGTCGCGGCGCAAAAGTATCCGGAAAAGTCGATCCGCTTCATTGCGCCATATGCGCCCGGCGGGAGCACCGATATGCTGACGCGCACGCTCGCGGCGAAGCTCACCGAAGCGCTCGGGCAATCCGTCGTTGCGGACAACCGGCCCGGCGCGGGCGGCAACATCGGCACCGACATTGTTGCGAAGTCCGCGCCCGACGGGTACACAATACTGCTCGCTCCCGTGAGCCCGATGGCGATCAACGTCACTTTGTACGGAAACAAGCTGCCGTTCAATCCGGAAAAGGATTTCGCGCCGATTACCCTGGTGGCCAAGGTGCCGCTCGTGATCGTCGTGAATCTGGGCGTGCCGGCAAAAACGCTGCAGGAATTTATCGCGCTCGTGAAGTCCCGTCCCGGCAAGATGACGTACGGTTCATCGGGTAACGGCAGTTCCAATCATCTGACCGGCGCCATGTTGATGAGCGCCGCGCGGCTCGACATGGTGCACGTTCCATACAAGGGTGGCGGGCCGGGCATGGTGGCGCTGCTCGGCGGCGAGATCGATATGATGGTGGCGCAAATACCTTCGAGTAAGCAGTTGCATGTGAGCGGCAAGGTGCGCGCGCTCGCGGTGTCGGGCGCCAAACGTTCGGCAGCGATGCCTGACATACCAACGATGATCGAGTCGGGCCTGGCGGGTTTCGAAGCGACGTCGTGGTATTGCGTCGTAGCGCCGGCAGGCACGCCGAAAGCCATCATCGACCGACTCAACACTGAAATCGTCAAGGCGCTCAATACACCGGAAATGCGCCAGCGGCTTGCCGATGATGGCGCCGAGGTGGAACCGTCGACACCGGCGGAGCTCGCGCGTTTCGTGCATGCCGAGATTGCCAAGTGGGCGAAAGCCGTCAAGGATTCGGGTGCGCGGATTGACTAGCGGGGTAGCGGACGTCATTTTGATCGTGACGCAGAAACGAACATGCTGATATTCCGCCAGTTGTTCGACGCACAGTCTTCCACCTACACGTATCTCCTGGGTGATAGTGATGGCGGCGAAGCGATACTCATCGATCCCGTATTCGAACAGGTGCGCCGCGACGCCGCGCTCGCGCACGAATTGAACCTGACTCTGAGGTGGACGATCGAGACGCATGTGCACGCCGATCACGTCACCGGCGCCTGGCTGATGAAGCAGCGCGCGGGTAGCCGGATAGCGCTTTCGGCGCCCAGCGGCGCGGCGGGCGCCGACCGACTGCTTAGTCACGGCGACCGGATTGAGTTCGGCAAGCGCAATGTCGAAATTCGCGCGACACCCGGCCATACCAATGGCTGCGTGACTTGCGTGTTAGACGACCAGAGCAAGGCGTTTACCGGCGACTGCCTGCTCATACGCGGCAGCGGGCGCACCGACTTCCAGCAGGGCGATCCGCGGCTCATGTTCAAATCGGTGCGCGAGCAGATCTTCTCGCTGCCGGCGGCGTGCCTGCTGTATCCGGGCCACGATTACCGTGGCGTCACGGTGACGAGCGTGGAAGAAGAGCGGCGTTTCAATCCACGCCTCGGCGGCGACATCGGCGTGGACGACTTTGCCGGCTACATGCGGAACCTCGGTCTGCCGCATCCCAAGCAGATCGATGTCGCGGTGCCGGCGAATCTCAAGTGCGGTCAGCCCGCGGGCGCGCAACCGGACAGCACCGACCCGCAATGGGCGCCTTTGACGTATACATTCGGCGGTATCTGGGAAATCGAGCCGCATGCACTGGAAGAAGTCAAAGACCGCGT
>JAYVME010000086.1:0-13173 GCA_043759115.1 Betaproteobacteria bacterium
CTTTGTTTCCGTGAGGGCGGGACAGCGTGATGGGGAATGGGGAATGGGGAATCTGGTGATTAAGAACCGGTCTCGAAAACAAAAAATGGACAGGATTTACAAGATTAACAAGATTCAAACCGCTTAAAAATCATGTAAATCCTGTTAATCCTGTCTATTCAGGTTTTGATTGACATGCTGCGCTCGCATTTTTGATATCGCTTCTAAGTGATTAGGTGAATTAGTTGCTCAATCACCCAGTCACTCGACAGCTCAATCACCCATCACCCATCGCTCATCACCCACATCCACTGGCATGTTACGCCGCGCCGGGGTCATAATGGTCTCGCGGATAACCAGCCGGGTTTTCCGATCACCTGCTCAAGGAGACACATCATGGCGAAGAAAGAGAAAAACGCTGTCTATCGCGTCACCGATGTCATTGGCACCAGCTCGGAATCGTGGGAGGCCGCGGCACGCAGCGCCGTCAGTACGGCGTCGAAGTCCCTGCGCGACCTGCGCATTGCCGAAGTGACCAAGCTCGACGTCAAGGTCGAGAACGGCAAGGTGACGCAGTTCCGCACGCGCCTGTCGCTGTCGTTCAAGTACGGTACCTGATAGTCAGGCGGCGCGGACAGCGGTTCAAGGACGGGGCGGTACTGTTGTTGTGCGGCCGTCCTCGCCTGCGCCCCTGCCGCCTTCGTCGCCCAGCCCGCAGGAGTTTGCCGCATTCCTGCGCGCCGACTACGAAAAAAACGGCGCGGCGGCGCGGCTTGCCGGCTTGAAGGTCGATTGACGCACGAACGTGAAATCAAAAAGCGCGACGCAATGCGAACGGCAGGAAGAGCGTCATTCAAGCGCCGCTATCGTTCTCGATACGGCGTCACGCCGCTTTCGCCGTCCTGCGCTCGGGGATGTTCCTGGTAAGCCAGTCGTACGCAGGCAGCGTCAGGAACTCGACGTATTCGCCCGTCGTGATTTGATCGAAGAGTCGCGCCGCATCCGCGTATTGGCCGGCTTGCCATGCTTTCTCGCCGAGCAACGCTTGCGCCTTGGGCAGCTCTTCGGCGAGGAGCGCGCGGAAAAGTTCGACGGTGACCTTGCGGCCGTCGTCGAGCACGCCTTGGGGGCTGCGGATCCACTGCCAGATTTGCGATCGCGAAATCTCGGCGGTCGCCGCGTCTTCCATCAGATTAAAAACCGGCACGCAGCCGTTGCCCGCCAGCCACACGCCCAGATACTGGATGCCGACCGAGATGTTGTTGCGCAATCCCGCCTCGGTGATCGGCTGCATGGGCTGAAAATCGAGCAGGTCCCGGGTCGTGAAGTTGACGCCGGCAAGCTGCTTGCCGTACTGGTTCGGCTGCGGCATGTATTGGTCGAACACGCTTTTCGCAATCGGCACCAGGTCCGGATGCGCAACCCAGGTGCCGTCGCAACCATCGGTCACTTCGCGCAGCTTGTCGGCGCGCACCTTGGCGAGCGCGGCTGTGTTCGCGACCGCATCGTTTTTGATCGGGATCTGCGCCGCCATGCCGCCCATCGCGGGCGCGTTCCGGCGATGGCACGTTTTCACCAGAGTCAATGCGTATGCGCGCATGAACGGCGCGGTCATCGTGACCTGTGAACGATCGGCGAGGCAGAAATTCTTGTTGACGCGGAACTTCTTGATGCACGAGAAAATGTAATCCCAGCGTCCGATATTGAGACCCGCGGAGTGCTCGCGCAGCTCCCACAGGATTTCATCCATCTCGAAAGCGGCGACCACCGTTTCGATCAGCGCGGTGGCCTTGATCGATCCGCGCTTCACGCCGAGTTCGTCCTGCGCGGCATTGAAGATGTCGTTCCACAGCCGCGCTTCGAGGTGCGACTCCAGCTTCGGCAGGTAAAAATAGGGCCCCGTGCCGCGCGCCAGCGCCGCCTTCGCATTGTGAAAGAAGTAGAGCGCAAAATCGAAAATTGCGCCGGCAACAGGCTGGTCATCGATCAGCACGTGTTTCTCGTCGAGATGCCAGCCGCGCGGGCGGACAATCAGCACCGCCACCTTGTCGTTGAGGCGGTAGTGCTTGCCGTTTTGCTCGAACGTGATGGACTTGCGAACCGCGTCGCACAGATTGACCTGGCCGTCGATCAGGTTGTCCCACGTCGGGCAATTCGCGTCCTCGAAGTCCGCCATGAAGGTCGACGCGCCGCAGTTCAGCGCGTTGATCACCATTTTGCGGTCGGTCGGGCCCGTGATCTCGACGCGGCGGTCGAGCAGATCATGGGGCTGCGGCGCGATGGTCCAGTCGGATGCGCGGATTGTTTTGGTTTCCGCCAAAAAGTCGGGCAACGAGCCCGCGTCGAATTCGCGCTGGCGCGCCGCGCGTCTCGCAAGCAGTTCCTGCCGACGGCTTTCGAACCGCCGATGCAGCTTCGAAATGAATGCCAGCGCATCCGGTGTGAGGATTTCGGCGTATTGCGGCGTGATCCTGCCGAGCACTTCGACGCCCGATGAAAACGCAACGATCTCGTTCATGGTGAGCACTCCCTGGTTGGCGGGCAATATTCCGCGGATGTCCATTTCAAGGCGGGCGCGTGCGTGTGAAACGCCCGCGCCCGCCACGACAAAAACACGTTTTCGGCATCCCGGGCAAACGACCCCGGATCAGCCCACAGCAGCGACTTTGAACGGTGCATCGTGGAACTGCGCCTCCTCGGTCGACCCCGTGAGCGCCGTGACCGACGACTTTCCGCCCTGTATCGCCTGCGTTACCGCGTCGAAATAGCCGGTGCCGACTTCGCGCTGATGCTTGGTGGCGGTGTAACCGAATTTCTCCGCCGCGAATTCGGCTTCCTGCAGCGGCGCGTAGGCCGCCATGCCTTCGGTTGCGTATCGGCGCGCGAGATCGAACATGCCAAAGTTGAGCGCGTGGAAACCCGCGAGCGTGATGAACTGGAACTTGTAGCCCATCGCGCCGAGTTCGCGCTGAAACTTGGCGATCGTCGCGTTGTCGAGATGGCGTTTCCAGTTGAACGACGGCGAGCAGTTGTAGGCGAGCATCTTGCCGGGATAGACGCGGTGAATGGCTTCCGCGTACTTGCGCGCAAAGCCCAAGTCGGGCGTGCCGGTCTCGCACCACACCATATCGGCATAGGGCGCGTACGCGAGCCCGCGCGAAATCGCCTGCTCGATGCCGTTTTTCACCCGATAGAAGCCTTCGGCCGAGCGCTCGCCGGTCAGGAACGGCTTGTCGTTTTCATCGACGTCGCTGGTGACGAGCGTCGCGGCTTCAGCGTCCGTGCGTGCAAGCAACACGGTGGGCACGCCCATGACGTCGGCCGCGAGCCGCGCGGCGCTGAGTTTTTGCACTGCTTCCTGCGTGGACACCAGCACTTTCCCGCCCATGTGGCCGCATTTCTTGACCGACGACAACTGGTCCTCGAAATGCACACCTGCCGCCCCGGCCTCGATCATGGCCTTCATCAGCTCGTATGCGTTCAGCACGCCGCCGAATCCCGATTCCGCGTCGGCCACGATCGGCGCAAACCAGTCCACCGAATTATCGCCCTCGGCGTGGTGCAACTGGTCCGCGCGTATTAGCGCATTGTTGATCCGGCGCACCACGCTGGGCACGCTTGATACCGAGTACAGCGATTGGTCGGGATACATCTGACACGAGTCGTTGCCGTCCGCCGCGACCTGCCAGCCGGACAGGTAGATGGCCTGCAGTCCCGCCTTTACCTGCTGCATAGCCTGATTGCCGGTCAGCGCGCCGAGCGTGTTTACGTAGGGCTTGGTCGTAAGCAACCGCCACAGCTTCTCGGCGCCGCGATAGGCCAGCGTATGCTCGATAGCCAACGAACCACGGAGGCGGAATACGTCCGCTGCCGCATAGTCCCGCTTGACCCCGCGCCAACGCGGGTTCTCTTCCCAGTCGTCCTTGATCGCTTCGATCGCGGAATTGTGTTTGCAGGTGCTATCGGTCATCGTATTCTCCTTGGGTGTGGAAGCAGATAAGCGCACCGTAAATGAGAAATTGTGTGAATTCCACATAAGAAAAGTTTACAGTGTGAATTTCACACAAATAAGATTGGCGAATTTCACAGGTTCATTTTTACTGAAGGGGGGGGGCGCATGGAACGCATCATCCGGAATAACCACTTCCTCGGGGCGAAGCTGCGAACCCTGCGCAAAGAGCACCGGATTACGCTCGACGATTTGTCGGCGCGTTGTGCCCAGATCGATCCACAGGCGGCACCTTCGGTGTCCTACCTCAGCATGATAGAAAGCGGGCGCCGGACGCCGTCGCAGGGGGTGCTGACCCTGATCGCGAGCGTCTTTCAGCGCAATCCGAAGTGGTTCCTCGACGAGACCGCCGAGTTCGCTCCGGCAAGTCGCGAAAAAGCGGCGGGTGGCGCGGCAGCGATTCCTTTTGAGCCGTCATTTCTTTTCTCCAAGAACCTGTTGCAGGCGGCGATCCCCGAGCTCCTGTCGCAGACGGGAACCACGGGACGCCAGTTCGCGCATCTGTTGATACGCGCGGATAATCTGCCCGCGCAGTTCACGCTGTCCGCGCCAGGGACAATGCGACGTAGCTTCGGCGACACGCGCTCGCGACATTACTGATGTAAAACGTGAAATCCTCACGACGACAAGATAACCGCTTGCCTTCAGCGGCGCTATTGCTCGAAAGCAATCCGGAAGCAAGCCGCTTGGTCGCCGGATTGGCGGCGCGGCAGCGCGGCAAGCCGGCTTGAAAGTCGATTGATTTAACCTGGGAGCAATTACTGCCGCCTTAACGATCGCATCGACCGATGCTCCCGTTGCTCCCGCAAGTTAATCCAAGCTATCCTAGCGATCACAAGCCATTACAAAATCGGGGGAGCAAGCAATGCGTCAACTATTGATCGCGATCGCGTCATGCGCAATCGCCGTTGCGCCGTTCGCAGCGCATAGTCAATCGACATACCCGACCAAGAGCATCCGCTTTATCGTGCCCGTCACGACCGGCGGACCGAGCGATCTCGTGGCGCGCCTGCTCGGCGAAAAACTTTCTACGGCGCTCGGCAAGCCGGTAATCGTCGACAACCGTCCGGGCGCGTCGAATACCGTAGGTGCTGCCATGGTCGCGAAAGCCGAACCTGACGGCTACACGCTCCTGGAGGCGGCGGCCAACATGGCGACCATCCATATCCTGATGACGGACCTGCCGTTCGATGCCGTCAAGGACTTCGCGCCGATATCGCTGACGCACTTGACGCCGTACGTGATCGTGGTTAGCTCGCAGTCGCCGGTGAAATCGCTGGCGGAACTGCTGAAGTTCGTCAGAGACAATCCCGGCAAGATCACCTACGGCACCACCGGCGAGGGCAGCTCGCAGCAACTGGCCACACTGCTCTTCGCGCAGACGGCGGGCTCGCTCGGGAAAATGACTGAAGTTCCGTACAAAGGCAGCTCCGCCGCGCATCCCGACCTGATCGCGAACCGCATCTCGTTCATGATCGATCCGCTCGCCGCCGCCGGGCCGCACATCAGGGCGGGATTTTTGCGCGCGCTCGCGGTCACCACGCCGCAGCGCAATGCGTCGTTTCCCGACATCCCGACCGCCACCGAAGCCGGCGTGGCCGGCTACGATTTCTCGAGCTGGGGCGGCGTGTTCGCGCCCGCCGGCACGCCGCGCGCGATCGTGCACAAGCTCAACACCGAAATCAGCGCCGCACTCGCAAGCCCCGACCTGAGCAAACGCTTCGGCGACATGGGCCTCGTCGCGAAAAGCAGCACGCCGGAGGAGTTCGGGAAATTTTTGCAGTCGGAGATGATGCGATGGAAATCGGTGTTGACTAAGAAGCCGTAAAGGGAAAAGGATGAGTTGGCTTTTCCCTTTCATCCTTCATCCTTCATCCTTCATCCTTCCGCCTTCATCCTTCCGCCTTCATCCTTCCGCCTTCATCCTTTTTTAATCATCATCCTCCGCCTCGGGCGTATCACCCGCATCGTCGCTCGCCACCGCCTTGCGCTTGCGGTCGGCGTCGGTCTTCAGACTGGCGGCGCGCTCGAAATAGACGTCTAGCGTGCCGCCCTGGCGCAGGCGCAGCGACGGCGGAAACAACTGGCCGCGGTCGCTGATGTAATTCACATCGCGGGTGTGCTTGCGCGCTTCCACCCAGGTGGTGGTGCCGAGTATCAGGAGCGGTCCCGCGATCGCGAATATCAGCGCCGTGCGCCGCCGGATGCGCGCCGCCGTGGTGAGGTGCCAGTAGAGCATGGCTGCCGCCGCCACCATGATCAGGAGCACATTGCGCACGGAGAACTGCGGCAGGCTGTATGCGAACCAGCCCAGGGTCATCACCCAATCCACCGCGAGCAGCACTGCGCCGACGCCAAGCGCGATCGCCGCGTGGGTCACCCACCGCGCCTCGCCGCGCATCACGCGCGTCAACAGCGCCCAGATCGAGAGCCAGGCGCCGGCGCCGATCAAAAACGAGACCAGGCCGGCGGCCACCATCGTCGCGGCGTCGCGCGGCGCGACGAGCCACGCGAAGTAGCCGGTGAACAACGCACAAACAACCGCGCCGGTGATCGCGATGGCCGGCAGGTGACCGGAGAGCGCACCGGCGTGGCCGCGATCCGGACGCTCGGGCGCGAGCGTCTCGTGTTCGCCGCGTACGCGCAAACACGTGCGCCCGATCTGCAACACGCCGTCGGGCAGCGCCAGATCGGTCGCGCCGCGATGGCGCGTGCCGCCGACGACGACGCCGTTGACCGACCCGAGATCGGTCACGCGCCATTGCCCGTCGGCTCCCAGTACGACCACGGCGTGAAGCGCGGCCGCACGCGCATCGTCGATCATCACGTCGGCCGCGGGCCCGCGGCCCACGGTGAAACTCATTTTCCCGCCGCCGAGCACCAGCCGCTCGCGCGCATGCGCGCGATCGTGGTTGTCGAGCACTTCGACGGCGACGCGGGTCATGGCTTCCATTGCATCGCCTCCACATAGCGCCGCACGAAATGCATACCGGCGTCGTACTCCATGCCGTACATGTCGAGATGACTGACGAAGCCGCGCGTCGGCTCGTTCAGGCTGGTCACGCGCACCGTGATGTCATAGAGGCCTTCGAGCTTGCGGTAGCTGCGCACGCAAATCATCAGCGCGGCGTCGAAGCCGGCGAGCTTTACGACCTCGTCGCGGCACGAGAACGGGCCGACGTGCTTGCGCGAGCCGAACGCGCCGGCGGCCTGCGACTGTCGCGACAGCCGGTAGGCGAAGCGCCAGGCATCGAGCTTGTCGGTGGTCATCACGTAGTGTGAAAAACGCAGGTCGCCGGTGTACAGTCCCTCTTGCACGTAGAGGCCCGCCTTGGCCGAACAGTTCACCCGCGTCAACTGCACCGGCTGGTCGGTGGAGGGATCGCCGCCCGCGGTGCAATCGATGAACGGGGAAAGCTTGGCCGGCAGCGCGTAGCCGGCGCTGTTCTGCGTCACCATTGCGGTGTCGAGCGCGCCCAGCAATGCATTGGCGTGGGCGTGCAACTGCGCGGTGACCTCGCCGCGCGCCTCCTTCGTTTCCAGGGGTTTCGCGCGCGCGCGATCGATCAGCGCACGCGCGTGACTGGCGGGTACCAGGAAACTCACCAACTGCCGGAAGCGGTAGCCCGAAACGTTGATCCCGATAACCTGCCCCGCGGTATTCAACGCCGGGCCGCCGGACATGCCGCCGTTGATCGCGCCCGAATAATGGATGCGCGGATCGAACGAGTCTTCGACGCGCCCGTTGGACACCCCCTCGGTGATGGTCAGGCCGACGTCGAGCGGAAAGCCGATCGAGTAGGCGCGCTCGCCCTTGGCCGGCACCGTGCCGTTCAACGCCAGCGGCGCGCCGTCGAAGCCGTCCGCGCGCACCACCGCGAGGTCGTGGCGCACGTCGAGCGCGAGCACGGTGATCTTGCCGATCTTGCCCTCGGTCGTGCGGTATTCGAGCCGGTATTTTTCCGGATACAGTACCTGTTCGGCGACCACGTGATAGTTGGTCAGCACTACGCCGCCCGGCGCCACCGCAAAACCGGTGCCGTGAAACGCCTGCGCGCTGTTGCCGCCGAAAAACCCTTTAATCTGCACCACCGAGGGACGCGCCCGCGCCATCGCCTCGCGCGCGCTGGCGGAGAGCACGGACGGCACCACGGCCGGCGCAGCGGGCGTCGCGGCACGCGTGCCACGCGCGCCGGCCGGCGGGCTTTGCGCCGGCGCGACCGCCGGCAGCAGACCTGCCGCCAGCAGGCACCACCAAGCGCGAAGGTATAGGGAGGCTCGGGTCAATTCAATTCCGCGAGGCTTTGCGCAAACCGAGAGTATACGGGTAGTGGCGCCGCTGGCACCGGCCGCCCCTGGTACATTAAATTCCTTCGGTCCGCAGCGGCACCGGCTCTTTCGGCGCCTCGCCGATTTCGATGCGCTCGTACTCCGCGATCACCTGCGCGCCCAGCAACAGCACCGTGGCGCCCACTTCAAAACTGAGCAACACGATGATGGCCGTGGTGAGCGAGCCGTAGACCACGCTTACCTGCGACAGCGTGCCGAAATACCAGCCCAGCGCCTGACAGATGATTTCCCACAGCGCCGCCGCCGAGGCGCCGCCGATCAGCGCGTGCTGCGCCGACAACCTGCCCACCGGCATGAAGTAGTAGATCGCGGAGATAAGCAGGATCTCCGCGATGACGCTGACGACGTAGATCAGGAAACCCGAGAAGCCGCTCAGCGACCAGCTGTGCCCGAGAAAAATCAATTGCGACGCGCCTATGGTCATCAGATCGGTGAGCACGAAAGTGCCCACGAGCAACGCCGTGCCTATGAAAAAAATGTAGCCGAAGGGCAGCAACAGCGAAACGATGAAATGCCGCTGGCGCACCGCCACGCGATGCAGGAATATCACCGAGATCGCGTTCTCCAGCACCCTGAAGCCAAGCGCGCTGAAAAACAGCATCGTGATGAACAGCACCCAGCCTATCACCTCGCGATGATCGAGGAACGACCGCAGTTCGGTCACCACCGCCTTGCCTTCGCCCGACGAGAAGGCGCATCTCATGCAACGCCCCCTCAGCGCTTGCTGTCCGGGTGGCTCATTTCGGCGAGGGCGGCGCGGGCCCGGTTCCATTCGGCATCTGCCTGGTTAAAGTTGTTGACGGCCGCGGCCCACTCGTTGGCGGGTGTGTCGAGACCACTGGGAACGGGCTGTGCATTGCGGCGATTGCCTTTTAATTTTCGCCGGTCGGCGCCGGGCTTGCGCCGTTCGGCATCGCTGCCGCGCCGCTCGACGCGGGCAGGCGCAGCCGCGGCATTTTTTTCCCGCTCGGCACGCGCTCTCACGACGGCGGCGAATGCGGCGTCCGCCTTGTCCCGCTCGGCGCGCGCGTGGGCGACCGCGGCTTCAAGCACGGCGCGCTTGCGCGCTTTCTCCTCGACGCGTTCCAGATCGGCCAACGCGGCGCCCAGTTTCTCAACGACCGCATTCGCCCTGTTCCAATCGGCGTCTGCCTCGGTCCAGTTCGAGCGAATTTTTTCATAGGTGACGCTGGCGTCCGCGTGCTTGCGCCAATCGACCCCCGCCTTTGCCCTCACGGCGCTGGCCTGGTCGCGGTCGGCGCGCGCCTGGGCGAGGGCGGCTTCGAGTTTCTCGCGTGCGTTCATGATGGCCGGACCTTGCACTGTTTAATCGGGGTCACAATCCGTTCCCTGCGCTCATTCGTCATACTGCAATTGCGCGCCTTCCCGCAACAAATCGCCTTTCTCCGCGGTGATGCTCATGCGCGTGGGGAGGCGGGTTTTGATTGAAGCGGGCTTCATTGCCGTGACTCTTTCGAGTACTTGGCGGTACTCGGCGTCCGACAGAACCCGCGGTTTGCCGCTCGCGTGGGCGAGCCTTTCCTGCTGCAGGATATCTTCGACCTCCTTGGGCGCCGGTATCGAAATAACCGCATCGCCCCAGCTTTCTTTTGGCTGGGTCGCCGCCTGGGCGAATTCGCCGGCCGTCGTGACCATTTTTGCAATCGTCAGGTTCTCGTACCGCATGGCCCACGTCAGCGCGTCCTCCCCCCAATCGTTTTTCACGCCGCGGTCAGCGCCCGCTTCGAGCAGCATCGCGGCAATCTTCTCCCTGCCCTCATGGGCGGCCATCATCAGCACAGTCGAGCCGTTGGTTGATTTCGCATTCACGTTCGCGCCCTTCTGCGTCAGGAATTTCGCGACCTCTTCGTGCCCCGCAAACGCCGCGTAGTGCAAGGCGCTCCATTCATTGCCCTCGCGGTTGATGCGCGCGCCGCGATCGAGCAGCCACTCAACCGCTTTGCGTTGCCCCTTCCATACCGCATGCATGAGCGCCTGTTCGTTGACACGATTGCTGCGATTGACGTCGGCGCCACGCTTCACGAAGAGCTCCATCATCGCGATATCGCCGCCCCACGCGGCAATCATCAGGCCGGTGCCGATGCGGTCGCCTTCGAAGTTCGGGTCCAGCCCCGCGGCCAGCCATTCGCCGACCGTCGCGACGTCCCCCTGCTCGACCCTGACGCCGAAGGTAATCGCATCCGGCAACGCGACTGCGGCCGCAGCCGGCGACAGGCACGTGGCCTGCGCGATCAGCACGACGAACGCGATCAGCAACGGCGTCGACGGCCGTCCGGCTATTTTCAAAGTTTCCCTGGGTACTTGATACATCGTATGCGCTGCAACTCTTGCCATGCCTGGCTCCACAGCCTATTCTGCAATCGGGCCGGTTGTCAAAGAATGGACTGAGCATTCCGCATTTATGCGTGTCGAAATCTGGGTTGCGGCGCTCGCCAGTACCGCTTTGCATGCGGGCCTGATTATTCTTGCGCCCGCTTCCGTCGCACCGCGCGACTCCGCCGCGCTGGTCGCCGCCGTCCCACCGGTCATCACCGCTCGCCTCAAAAACACGCTCGCGTCCGGCAAGGCAGCGCGCGCCGCGCGATCGCCTGCCACGCAACACAGTGTGAGGGGGCGCCCGGTCCACGTGGCGAACGACGTGAAGCGCGCGCTGCGGGTTGATAATTCGCTGCGGTTCTATCCGCCGGAGGCCGTCGCCCGCGGCCTCGAGGGCGAAGCGATACTCATGCTGCGCATAGGCGCCGATGGCGCATTGCTCGACGCCCAGATCGCCAAGAGCAGCGGTCACGCGATTCTGGACGAGGCCGCATTGCGCGCGATACGCGCAACACCGCGCTTTGCCTCGGGCCCGCGGGAAATGTTTTTTCCCGTGACGTTCGCCTTGCACTAGCGCCGGTTCCGGCGCGCTGCGTCGGCCGTGAGGAGTGAGGCGTTAGGGGTGAGGCGGTGTTTGGTTTCGCAGTTCCCCAAGCAGTCGCCGACGGGGAAAATCTAAAAATCCAGCGCTTCTCTTCTCACCTTCCGCCTCACCCCTCACCCCTCACCCCTCACTCCTCACTCCTCACTCCTCAATCCTCACTCCTCACGATCCCTACTACTTCTCCCGCATCGCGCGTGCCTTCTTCGCGGCCGGGCGCTCCCAACAGGTCTTGAGCCATGCCTGCACGTGCGGCCACTTGGCGAGATCGACCGTCAGCGCGCGATAGAGCGCGCCGGCGACGTTCAGATCCGCAACCGAAAACTCCGCGCCGGCGAGCCACTTCGACTTCGTCAGCGCTTTTTCCAACACGTCGAACGCGGGGACGCATTCGCTCCACGCTTTTTCGGCGAGCTCCGGCTTGCGCTCGGCTGCCGGCAGCTGGCTGGTATGCCGCTGGTAATCGACGACCTGGCGGTCGAGCCGGTCGGTTTCCCACAGACTCCATTGCAGGGCGAGCGCTTCGTTCTTCGGGTCGGCGGGATAGAGCGCGCTTTGGTGTTTCTTGGCGAGGTAGAAGTTGATCGCCATCGACTCCGACAATATGAAGCCGTCGTCGTCTATCGTCGGCACGCGGGCGTTGGCGTTGAGCGCGAGGAATTCCGGCGTCTTGGTTTCCGGCGCGCGCGGCAGCCAGTCCTGGTGGTCGTAGGAAATCCCGAGTTCGCCCGCCATCCAGATGACGCGTAACGCGCGGGAATTTGCGGAACCGTAAATGCGCAGCATGTTGTCCTACTCCTTGGTTTTTCTGAACCCGTAGTTTAGCCGATGTGCTTTTTCGCGTGTAATATATGTGCCACGGAGAGGTCGCCCACAAGAATCTCCGCAATCCTGTTTTCCCTAGCACTCAATCGCACGACAGTACCATCCACGGAAAGAACCGCCATTGTGAAACTCGTCGATATCGCCAAAGTCATCCGCAGCAAGAATGCGGGCCCCACCGTGCTCACGCTGGATATTCTCTTCAACGACGAGAAGGGGTTCAAGCTCGCCTGCGCGTCGAAATCTCTCGCACCTGACGCGATCGCGAAGCTTTATTCGCAACCGCCCGCGAAGGTCCAAGTCTTGCCGTATCCGCCCGCGCTCGCGATCAAGATCGTGATGCCGCGCCGCATCGTCTCGGGCGACCCCGGCGACAGTGACGTTTACGGGGCACAGCAGCACGGGCCGATGCTGGGAGTGGAGCTATGACCTCCGCGATCGAACGTCTGCGCAAAGAGGTAGTCGGCAGCGATGGCTTGAAGCCACTGCGTGTGATGGCCGCGTCGGGACAACTGGGTTACGGCATTCCGGACCCGGCGTTCAACGCAGGCCTCGCGAGAAAACCGCATCTCATCGGCGCCGACATGGGCTCGATCGATCCGGGTCCCTATTATCTCGGCGCCGGCAAGATGGCGCAATCCGACACCATGGTGCGCGTCGATCTCGCCAAGTGCATCAACGGCGCGCGCAAGCTCGGCATTCCGCTGCTGATCGGCACCGCCGGCAGCGCGGGTGCGGCGCCGCATCTGGCCGCAACACTCGACATGGTGCGCGAAATCGCGCGCCGCGACGGACTGCATTTCCGCCTCGCTTCGATCTCCGCCGATATGCCGCGCGACGTCGTCAAGCAGGCGATCCGCGCGAAGCGCGTGGTGCCGCTCGGCGAAATCGGCGCCTTGACCGAGTCCGACGTCGACAACGCGACGCATCTCGTCGGCCAGATGGGCATCGAAGCGTTCCAGCGCGCGTTGAACGCCGGCGCCGACGTGATCATCGCCGGACGCGCGTGCGATTCCGCGGTGTTTGCCGCGGTCCCAGCACTCCTCGGCTATCCGATGGGCCCCACGCTGCACAT
>JAYVME010000087.1:0-13144 GCA_043759115.1 Betaproteobacteria bacterium
GGTGACTCGCCTGCATTGAGGCCGGTGCAGGCGAGTCGCCTGCGCTACGAGCGTATTGCGACGGCGATGACGTATCTCTTATTTTGAAACGCGATCTTAGAAGGTTTTAAACGTCGATCTGCTCTGGCTGAACCAGAACAATCTTGCCGTTCTTGGTGCCAACAACCGGATTCCCGACACGCTTATGTTCGCGCAAGGCATCGCGTATCGCCTCTTGAGCCGCACGTATCAAGGCACGAGGTTCAAAACGAAATTCGCTGTTGCCGGGTTTTGTACTACGCTTGCTGCGTTTAGAGGATGTCTGTTTCATAGTCTGTTCGCAGCCTTTTCCACGGCCCATTCCGGGCAATCTGAATGGGGCCTCCGATGGTTCGCCAAGCGATGGGTTTAGGAGTGTCCACAACCGAATTGTCCAGTATCAGCCAGGAATCCGCAATTGGGCGATATATATTGAAGAAGTTGCCTATACTGCGATGGTACCGTCTGCGCACGATATTTTCCGCCACATCGTGCCCGCCGCTGCTCACGCGTTCAGTGACCCGTCTTACGGCCAGCTCTTCACTGGAAAGCCATAAAAAGATCAGATGAAACACGTAGCCGCTTGTTTTTAGTTTAGTTATCCAGGGAGCAAGGCTGCGGCTCGATAAACTCGTTTACGCGCAAGGTGTCGCGCAAGAGTCTTGGCGCCGTCGTGGATTTTCCCGAGCCATTCGGGCCGGAAATTACGACCAGGTTGGGCATGGGAGAGGGAAGAAACTCGCTTACGCCGCAGCGGCGAGCAGATCGCGCAACACGTATTGCAGGATGCCGCCGTGACGGAAATAATCGGTCTCAATCGGCGTATCAACGCGCAGCAATAGCGGTACCCGTTGCGATTCGCCGTTCTTGCGATGGATGACCAGTGTCACATCTTGCATCGGCCTGATGTCGCCTGCGATGCCGAGTAAATCGAAAGTTTCGCCGCCGTCGATCGAAAGGTTCTGCCATGTGGTGTCGCCCTTGAACTGGCACGGCAACACCCCCATGCCGATCAGGTTGGAGCGATGGATGCGCTCGAAGCCGCGCGCGATGACTGCTTTCACGCCGAGTAGTTGAGTGCCTTTCGCCGCCCAGTCGCGCGACGAACCGGTGCCGTATTCCTCGCCGGCGAATACCAGCAGCGGCACATTTTCCTGCTGATAGCGCATCGCCGCTTCGAAGACGGTTGTCTTTTCGCCAGACGGTTGATGGATCGCGACCGGTCCCTCGGTCCCCGGCGCCATCAGGTTCTTGATGCGTATGTGGGCGAAGGTGCCGCGCAGCATTATTTCGTGATTGCAGCGGCGCATGCCGAGGTTGCTGAAGTCGGCCGGTTTGACATTGCGCTCCAGCAGGTACTGGCCGGCCAGGGAATTCGCCTTGATGGTGGCAATCGGACTGATGTGGTCGGTCGTAACGGAGTCGCCGAAGAGTCCGAGCGCGCGCGCGCCCACAATGTCGGTCGATTTTTGCGGCTGGCGGGTAAAGCCCTCGAAAAACGGCGGCTCCTTGATGTAAGTCGAGCCGGCGTCCCATCTGAACACTTCGCCGGCTACGGACTCCACGGTCTTCCACAGCGGGTTCGATTCGGCGAGATTGCTGTACAGCGTGCGGAAATTAGCGGGGTCGTTGGCGAATTTCATGACGTCCGCGATTTCCGCGTTGCTCGGCCAGATGTCCTTGAGGTAGACGTCTTTACCGTCGGCACCGCGCCCGATGGGATCATTGTGCATGTCGATATCGACCGTGCCGGCGAGCGCAAAGGCGACGACCAGCGGGGGGCTCATCAGGAAGTTCGCTTTCAACGCCTGATGGATGCGCGCCTCGAAATTGCGGTTGCCCGACAGCACCGCTACGCCGATCAGGTCGTTTTTAGTGATCGTGTCTTCGAGCGCGGCATCGAGCGGACCTGAGCCGCCCATGCAGGTGGTGCAGCCGTAGCCGACGATGTAGAAACCGAGTTGCTCCAGATACGTTAGCAGTCCGGATTGCTGGAGATAGGCGTTGACGACGCGTGAGCCCGGCGCCAGCGAAGTTTTGATGCGCGGATTGACTTTGAGCCCGCGCTCGACGGCTTTCTTCGCCAGCAACGCCGCGCCCAGCAACACCGCGGGATTCGAGGTATTCGTGCATGAGGTTATCGCCGCGATCATTACATCGCCATGGCCGACCTCAAGTCCCTTCGCGCCCGCTGCAATGCGTTTGCCGATGCCGGCTACCCCTTTCCCATATCCGCCTTCCGCTGCTGGCTGCTGCATCAAAGCGCGGAACCGGTCCTTGAGGCCGGGCAGTGGAATGCGCTGGTTCGGCAGCTTGGGGCCCGCTACTGTAGGCACGACTGTCGACAGATCAATCTCGACCACGCTCGAATAATCGCATTGGCCCGCGCGTGGAGTGCCATAAATGCCCTGGGCTTTCCAATAACTGGCGAGCGCGTCGACCTCTTCGTCGCTACGTCCGGTCGCGCGGAAGTAACGCACGGTTTCGTCGTCGACCGCGAAAAAGCCGATGGTCGCACCGTATTCGGGGCACATATTGGCCACCGTCGCGCGGTCGGCCACCGCCAGTGTAGCGGCGCCGTCGCCGAAATATTCGACGAACTTGCCGACCACCTTGTGCTTGCGCAGTGTTTCGGTGACGGTGAGCACGAGGTCGGTGGCGGTAACGCCTTCCTGCAATCGTCCGGTGAGATGAACGCCGGCCACATCCGGCGTGAGTATGTAAATCGGCTGGCCCAGCATGCCGGCCTCGGCCTCGATGCCGCCGACGCCCCAGCCCACCACGCCGATGCCGTTGATCATCGTGAAGTGCGAATCGGTGCCGACCAGCGAGTCGGGATAGTACACGCCGTCTTTTCGCTGCACGCCGCGTGCGAGGTATTCAAGATTGACCTGGTGCACGATGCCGATGCCGGGCGGCACGATCTTCATCGTGTCGAACGCCTGCATGCCCCATTTCAGGAAGCGGTAGCGTTCGGCATTGCGCGTGAATTCGATTTCCATGTTGAGTCGCAGCGCATCCGCGGAATTGTAATGGTCGACCTGCACCGAATGGTCGACGACGAGATCCACCGGCACCAGCGGCTCGATGCGTTTCGGGTCGGCGCCGAGTTTCAGCGCGGCACCCCGCATGGCGGCGAAATCGGCCAGCGCCGGAAACCCGGCGAGATCCTGCAGCACAATGCGTGCGACGATAAAGGGGATTTCCTCGGTGCGCGGCGCGTCGGGCTGCCAAGCGGCAAGCGCGCGCACATTGGCTTCGGTCACCCGCTTGCCATCGCAATTTCTCAAGAGGGATTCGAGCACCACGCGCAGGCACACGGGTAGACGCGTCACTTTGCCGAGTCCCGCGGCTTCAAGCGCGGCCAGCGAATAATATTGGCCGGTTTTGCCGGCGGCGGGCTTGAATTCCCGGCGTGAATTGAAAAGATTGTGACTCATGTGGGGTCCAGTATTCGTTGGTGGTGCTCAAATCACGACTGTTTAATGTGCGCAGCGCACGGCCCGGGCAATCAGCCCGTGTTCCATTGTTCGCCGAATGCTTTGAGTTGTGCGGATGCGCCATAGAGCGGGAAGTGGCCGCGCAGAAAAATCTGCGAGCTGCGTTCGTAAGCCGCGCTGCGAATGTTCACGCCCGCCGCGGTTACGGACGCGGCGATGCGCGCGCGCAGCACGCCGGCGGGATTGCGCATTTGCACGACGGTCACGCTCTCTTTGGCGTCGAGTGTCGGCAGGCCGCGCGCCAGCTTGTTGGCCACCGTACCGGGCAACAGGCAGGCGACCGCCAGGCAACAACCACCGGTGACCGCCAGCGAATTGTGCGGGGTCTGCGGCGTGAAATAGCGCACCAGAATGTGCTCGCCGTCTTGCGGCGGCGCGACCATGCAGATTTTCGGTATTGTTTCGCTGTGCGCGAGGTCCTCGGCGCTCATGGCCTCGCCGTTTTTCTTGCGCAGGCCCATCTTGAGACCCGCTTCGACCCAGATCGACTGCAGGCGCTGCTTGAGCGCCGTGTCGCGCGCGAGTTCCTCGACCGACTCCTGACCGGTTTTGCCGAGATCGGCGGCGCTCACGATCACCATCGGCACCGCAACGTCGACGCAGGAGGCGTCGACACCGGCAAAACGATCGAGCACGTTGCCGGTCGGCAACAGCTTGCCGGTCTTGGCGCCGACCGGGTTGCGCAAACTCAGTTCGACGCCGGGGAATTTCCCCATCACGCCGGGGATTTCAGTGTCGGCGGGAATCGACGGCGTGCCGGCGGGCGTTTTTACCGTCGCGTCGGTGGTGACGCGTGTATTGGTATTGAATATGCGCATCACGGTGGCGCCGGCGGACGCCTCGAAGATGCCGGTATCGAGCGCGTACATCGTCAGCGCCGCCGACATGTTGCCGCAATTTACACTCCAGTCGATCGCCGACTTATCCGCCGCCAGTTGTGCCAGCGTGCTGGTGATGTCGGCGTCAGCAGCGGGTGAGCGCGCGACGATGAATACTTTGTTGCTGGTCGAGGGGCCGCGACCCAGGCCCGTCGTCTGTTTGTTGCCCTTGACGTCGCCCACGGGCGGCACGCCCATGATCCAGCGGATCGCTTCTTCGCGCAGCGAAGGCTCCGACGGCAGATGTTCGTGCCAGAGCACGATGCCAGTCGAGGTGCCGCCGCGCATGTGATAGACCGGCAATTCCAGCACGCCGTTGATGATACGGGGTACGAACGCGGCCAGCGCCGGGTTGGGCAGGCGCCCGCGCAATGCGGGTGCGACGTCTTGCGGTTTTGCGTTCACGGCTGCCAGTCGCGAGTGGGTTGGCAATTCGTCAATTACTGCTTGCAATCACCGATGCGCCGGGCGGTAATCGATTGGGTCATCGGACCCTGCATGCCTTCCATGGTCATCGTCATGTCCATGGAGATGCCGGTGGGCGTGTATGAGCCTTTGACCGCGCCATCGATTTTTTGCGGTTTGGTGCAGGCCATCTTGTATGAGAACTGCCCGCCGCTCTGCACCATGTCCTTCACCTGACAATCGCTGTTGGGAGAGGGTGGCATTTCGAGCGCCTTGCTGCCATCGACATCTTTCGCGCTGAGGCAGCGCTGAAACGTCTGCGCCGGCATATTGGCGGGCGCGCCTTGCATGTTCATCTTGACCGTGTATTCATACAGTCCGGGCGTCATGGCGGCGGCGGCCGTCAGCGGCAGCGCGAGCAACAGTGTGGCCAGTGCGGTGACGCAGGTCATGTTTCGTTTCATGGGGGTCCTTTCCAGTGTCAGATGACGAAGAGGTCGACGAATTCGTTGACCGGGGTGGCTTCAAGTTTTTTCTGATCGCGGCAAACTGCAAGTATTGCCGCCTGCTGCTTGGCCGGGAAGCGCCGCGCCAGGTTGGTTTTGTACTTGGCTTCCAGCAGCGGTATGCCGTCCTTACGGCGGCGCCGATGACCGATCGGATATTCGACGACGACGTTTTCAGTCTTGCTGCCGTCCCTGAAGAACACCTGCACGGCATTGGCAATCGAGCGTTGTTTGGGGTCCAGGTAATTGCGGGTCCATTGTTTGTTCTCGACGCACATCATTTTCGCGCGCAGCGCATCGACGCGCGGGTCGCGCGCAACGTCGTCTTCATAATCCGCCGCGGTCAGGTTGCCTTTGATGAGTCCAATGGCGGTCATGTACTGAATGCAGTGGTCGCGGTCCGCGGGGTTGTTGAGCGGGCCCTGTTTGTCGATGATGCGGATCGCCGATTCATGCGTCGTGATCACGACTTTCTTGATCTCATTCAGACGGTGTCCAACCTTGGGATGCAGGAGCACCGCGCATTCGACCGCGGTCTGCGCGTGGAACTCGGCGGGGAACGAAATCTTGAACAACACGTTCTCCATCACATAAGAACCATATTTGCGCGGGAACTTGAACGGGTTGCCCTTGAACAGCACGTCGTAGAAGCCCCATGTTTTTGCGGTGAGGGCGGACGGGTAACCCATCTCGCCTTTGAGTGCCATCAACGCGAGCCTGACCGCGCGGCTGGTGGCGTCGCCCGCCGCCCACGATTTGCGCGAGCCGGCATTCGGCGCGTGGCGGTAGGTGCGCAGCGATTGGCCGTCGATCCACGCGTTGGAGACCGCGTTGACGACCTCGTCGCGCGTGCCGCCCAGCAGGGCCGTGACGACCGCGGTGCTGGCGACCTTGACCAGCACCACATGATCAAGACCCACGCGGTTGAAGCTGTTTTCGAGCGCGATCACGCCCTGGATTTCGTGCGCCTTGATCATGCCGGTCAGTACGTCGCGCATGACGAGCGGGGGCCGGCCGCCGGCGACGCGGCAGCGCGAGAGGTAATCGGCGGCGGCGAGAATGCCGCCGAGGTTATCCGATGGATGGCCCCATTCGGCGGCGAGCCACGTATCGTTGAAATCGAGCCAGCGGATCATGCAGCCGATGTTGAAGGCGGCCATCACCGGGTCGAGCTGGAACGAGGTGCCCGGCACCTTGGCGCCGTTCGGGACCACCGTGCCCGGCACGCTGGGGCCCATTAGTTTGGTGCACGCCGGATAGGACAGTGCTTCGAGGCCGCAACCGAGGGTATCCATCAGGCATAGCCGCGCGGTGTTATAGGCCTCCGCGCTCGTAATCTTGTACTTAAGCGCGTAATCGGCAATGTCGAGAATGACCTGGTCTGTTTTAGGACGGACGTTCGAGATAGGGCTAGACATGTTTGCTCTGCGGGGTTGGTTGAGTAGAGAAATTAAAATTTAATGCCGAAGTATGCGCCCAGCTTGACCATCGCGAGATAGAGCAGCGCGGTCAGTGCGCAATTAAGCGCGAGCGCGAGATAAAAACCGACGCCGTGGCGCAGCATCAAGGGCAAAACCAGAAACATCGGCAACGACGGCAACACGAACCAGAAAGTTGCCTCGGAATGCGCGGCGATTCGCGGGATGTCGTTCGTTTCATTGTAGATCCAGATCATGCCGAGCACCGATATCAGCGGCAGCGACGCGATCAGCGCGGCAAACGCAGGGCTGCGCTTGGCGATCTCCGATATCGCCGTGATGATGATGGCAGACAGCAGGGTTTTTACGATGACGAATCCCATGATCGGTCTCCGGAATTAGAAAAAGCTTTGCCGCAAGGCTGTTATTTTTTATGCTTTAACTTTCCGCGCTCTGCAATCGGCACGAATTTGCACGCCTCGGGGCCGGTGTAGTTGGCGGTCGGCCGGATTATTTTCCCGTCGATGCGCTGCTCGATGACGTGCGCGGCCCAGCCGGTGGTGCGCGAGATCACGAAAACCGGCGTGAACATCCCGGTCGGCACGCCCATCTTGAAATATGAGACAGCCGAGAACCAGTCGAGGTTGGCGAACATTTTCTTCTCGCGCCCCATCACCGATTCAATGCGTTCCGCGATGTCGAACATCGCCATGTCGTTGCTGTCTTTCGACAGACTGCGCGCGACTTCCTTGATGATCTTGTTGCGCGGGTCGGCGATGGTGTAGACCGGGTGGCCGAATCCGATCACGACTTCCTTGTTGGCAATGCGCGTGACGATATCGGTTTCCGCGGCATCAGGGCTTTCGTAACGATTCATCACCTCGAACGCGACTTCATTGGCGCCGCCATGCTTGGGGCCGCGCAGCGCGCCGATGCCGCCGGTGATCGACGAGTACATGTCGGAGCCGGTGCCGGCGACGACGCGGCACGCGAAGGTCGACGCGTTGAATTCGTGCTCTGCATACAGATTGAGCGACGTGTGCATCGCGCGCACCCATTTGGCGCCGGGCGGCTTGCCGTGCAGGAGATGCAGAAAGTGGCCGCCGATCGAGTCATCGTCGGTTTCCACCTCGATGCGGCGCCCGTTCTGGGTGTAGTGGTGCCAGTAGAGGAGCATCGAGCCAAACGATGCGATCAGGCGGTCGGCGATGTCGCGCGCGCCGGGAATATTGTGATCGTCCTTTTCCGGCAGCGTGGTGCCCAGCGCCGAGCATCCCGTTCGCATGACGTCCATCGGGTGCGCCGCCGCGGGTATGCATTCCAGCGCGGCTTTCACCGCTTGCGGCAATCCGCGCAGCGCCTGGAGTTTGAGTTTGTAATTGGCGAGTTGGGCTGAGTTGGGCAGCGTGCCGTGGATCAGCAGATAGGCGATCTCTTCGAATTCACAATGGTCGGCGATGTCGAGGATGTCGTAGCCGCGGTAATTGAGATCGTTGCCGCTGCGGCCAACGGTGCACAGCGCGGTGTTGCCGGCGGTGATGCCCGACAGCGCGACGGATTTTTTCGGCTTGAAGCCGGCGGGGGTGTCGGTGTTGCTCATAACGTTCTCCTTGCCTTAAAGCGGGTGGTTCGATAGGCGATTCGATAATATTGAATACGCAAAAAAAGGCGGAACCGCTTGCGGTGGCCGCCTTTTTGTCATCGTATTCTCCGACTCAACCCAGCAGGTGCTTTACGCCTTCGCGCTCTTCCTGCAGTTCCTTCAGGGTGCCCTGCATGCGCGTGCGGCTGAAATCGCTGATGTCGATGCCTTTGACGATTTCGAACTGGCCGTTCTTGCACGTGCACGGGTAGCCGTACATGATGCCTTCGGCAATACCATAGCTGCCATCGGCGGGCACGCCCATACTGACCCAGTCGCCGTCGGGTGTGCCGTTGACCCAGGTGCGCATATGGTCCATCGCGGCATTGGCAGCGCTCGCCGCGGAAGACAGGCCGCGTGCTTCAATGATCGCGGCGCCGCGCTTTTGAATGACTGGAATAAACGTATTTTCGAGCCATGCCTGGTCATTGATCTGCGACCATACTTTTTTGCCATCGGCTTCGGCCTGAAAAAGATCCGGGTATTGGGTGGCCGAATGATTGCCCCAGATGGTCATTTTCGTGATGGCCGAAACAGGTTTGCCCACTTTCTGCGCGATCTGCGTCAATGCGCGGTTGTGATCTAGCCGCATCATGGCGGTGAATTGCGTGGGCTTCAGCTTGGGCGCGCTTTTCATGGCGATCAGGCAGTTCGTGTTTGCCGGATTGCCGACCACCAGTACTTTCACGTCGCGGCTTGCAACAGCGGAGAGCGCCTTGCCCTGCGGCCCGAAAATTTTGCCGTTTGCTTCGAGCAGATCCTTGCGCTCCATGCCCGGGCCGCGCGGCCGCGCACCGACCAGCAGCGCATAGTCCACGTCCTTGAAAGCGACATTCGGATCGCTGGCGGGGAGCATGCTGTCGAGCAGCGGAAACGCGCAATCGTCGAGTTCCATCATGACGCCGCGCAGGGCTTTCTGCGCTTTTTCGTCAGGGATCTCCAGTAATTGGAGAATCACCGGCTGATCCTTGCCGAGCATTTCCCCGCTGGCAATTCTGAATAGCAGGCTGTAGCCGATTTGACCGGCGGCGCCGGTCACGGCAACGCGAACAGGACGTTTCATTTCAGGCTACTCCCGGGGACGATGGTAAGTCAGTCGGCGCCATGTAATAGAACATAAACAATGGCTTAGAAGGAAGTATATCACGTCGACGCGAATCTGGGTTAACGCGTCGTCCATGCACACGGCAGACCACGAAAAAAACGCCGCTTGCCGGGCGAACCGATGCACGCGCCGGTACGCGCGTGGATGCGAGATGAGATGGTGATGGCGCGGAATCCGCCGGGATGGTCAGCGGCACGTTTGCCGCGTAATTTGCAAAACTATATCGACCGTATGCGAAGCGCGTGCAGTTGTTGCGTGACGGGGACGAACGGCGGCGGCGGTTCTTTTGCGACGCAGCAATTGCTGGTAAAATCACTGCGTCAACACCTATCCGAATGCCAATAACCCTGCGCCAGCTCATTCGTGGCGTTTGCATGGCCCCACAAAATACTGCTATCCGGTCCGCTGCCACATGACTTCCCGTCCGAAATATTTGAATCTCGTGCAAATTCGCATGCCGGTCACCGCGCTGGTGTCGATTCTGCACCGCGTGAGCGGCGCACTGTTGTTTTTTGCGCTGCCCTTGCTATTGTGGTGGTGGCAGTTGAGCCTGACTTCCGCCGATACTTTTACTGCCTTGCAGGCGATGACGACGCATTGGTTGGCCAAGCTGGTCCTGCTGGGTCTGGCGTGGGGATATCTGCATCATGTCGGCGCCGGGATCCGGCACCTGCTGACGGATCTCGATCTCGGGACCGAACTTGCCGCTGCGCGGCTCTCAAGCAAACTGGTCATCGGCGTAAGCATTGTGCTGACCCTCGTAATCGGCGCGTCGCTATGGTGAACCGCGAAGTGGTCGGCGCCCATTACGGCCTGCGCGATTGGCTTGCGCAGCGCGTTACCGCGGTCGTGATGGTGCTTTACACATTGCTGTTCGTGGCAATGCTCATCGCCGCGCCCAAAATTGACTACGCCGTCTGGCGCCAGTTGTTTGCGCCGCAGTGGATGAAGCTTGCCACGCTGCTCTTTCTGCTGAGCTTGTATCTGCATGCATGGATCGGCGTGCGCAATATTTTCATGGATTACATCAAGCACGGCGGCCTGCGGCTCACGCTGTACGTACTGGTGATCGCCGCGCTCATCGTCTACGCCGGCTGGTCGCTGCAGATTTTGTGGAGCGTCTGAATAAATGGCCATCGCGAAAAGACAGTTCGATGCGGTAGTAGTGGGCGCCGGCGGTTCGGGCCTGCGCGCAGCACTCCATCTTGCGGAAGCCAATCTCAAGGTTGCGGTGCTGTCGAAAGTGTTTCCGACGCGCTCGCATACGGTCGCCGCGCAGGGTGGCGTCGCCGCCTCGCTCGGCAATGACGGCGAAGACAACTGGCACTGGCATATGTTCGATACCGTCAAAGGCTCGGACTATCTTGGCGATCAGGACGCAATCGAATTCATGTGCCGCAAGGCGAATGAAGCGGTGTACGAACTCGAACATTTCGGTATGCCGTTCGACCGTACGCCGGACGGCCGGATTTACCAGCGCCCGTTCGGCGGGCAGACGCGCAACTACGGGGAAGGGCCGGTCAAGCGCTCATGCGCCGCGGCCGACCGCACCGGTCACGCGATGCTGCATACGCTATATCAGCGTAACGTTCGCGCACATACGCAATTCTTCGTCGAGTGGATGGCGCTCGATCTGATCCGCGATCAGGATGGCGACGTGCTGGGCGTGGTGGCGATGGAAATGGAAACCAGCGAAGTGATGATACTGCAGGCCAAAGCGACGTTGCTGGCGACGGGCGGCGCGGGCCGCATTTATTCGGCGAGCACCAATGCATTCATTAACACCGGCGACGGGTTGGGGATGGCCGCGCGCGCGGGCATTCCGCTTGAGGACATGGAATTCTGGCAGTTTCACCCGACCGGGGTGGCGGGCGCCGGCGTGCTGATCACGGAAGGCGTGCGTGGCGAGGGCGGCTTCCTGCTGAACAAGAACGGCGAGCGTTTCATGGAACGCTATGCGCCGACCGTGAAGGATCTCGCCTCGCGCGACGTGGTCTCGCGCGCGATGGCGACCGAAATCAAGGAAGGGCGCGGCGCCGGCAAGGACGGCGAATACATATTGCTGAAGCTCGATCATCTCGGTGCGGAGGTTATCGACAAGCGGTTGCCCGGCATACGCGAGATTGCAATGAAATTCGCGAATGTCGATTGCACCAAAGATCCGATCCCGGTGGTGCCGACCTGTCACTACCAGATGGGGGGCGTGCCGGCCAACTATCACGGCCAGGTTTATGTGCCCGATGGCGCGAACGAAAAAATCGTGCGCGGGTTGTACGCCGCCGGCGAGTGCTCGTGCGTATCGGTGCACGGCGCCAACCGCCTTGGCACCAACTCATTGCTCGATTTGCTGGTATTCGGCAAGTCCGCGGCCGAGCAGGTGATCCGCGACATCGCGGGCGACAAGGCTTACAAAGACCTGCCGCAGGACGCCACCGATCGACCGCTGGCGCGACTCGCGCGTCTGGACAGCGTGACGTCGGGCGAGAGCGTGGCTGAAGTCGGCGCCGAAATGCGCCGCACCATGCAGTTGCATTGCGGCGTATTCCGTTTTCCCGACAGTCTCGCCGACGGCGTGCGCAAGATTCTCGCGGTCGTCGAACGCGTTAAACACACGTTCATCAAGGACAAGAGCAGGGTTTTCAACACCGCGCGCCTTGAAGCACTCGAACTCGATAATCTGGTCGAAACGGCGGTCTCCACAATGATCTCGGCGGAGGCGCGCACGGAAAGCCGCGGCGCGCACGACCGCAGCGACCATCACGATCGCGATGACGTGAACTGGATGAAGCACACGTTCTGGTTTAAGGACGGCAACAATCTGCAGTACAAGCCGGTCAAGTTGAAGCCGTTGACGGTGGAATCGTTCCAGCCGAAGGCGCGGGTTTATTGAAATGCGAATACAAATGCAAATGCGTGAGGCGTTAGGCGTGAGGCGTAAAGAGGAGTTCGTGCTCGGGGTTTCCGCCTCACCCCTCACCCCTCACGCTGTACGCCGCACCCCTCACTCCTCACTCCTCACGCCTTACGGCGTTCGACTAATCAGGAGAACGTCATGCGTTTTTCGATCTACCGTTACAACCCCGACGTCGACGCGCAGCCGCGCATGCAGGATTACGACATTGCGCTGGAAGCGACCGACCGCATGCTGCTCGATGCGCTGATCCGCATCAAGGAACACGACGATACCCTGTCGCTGCGCCGTTCGTGCCGGGAGGGCGTGTGCGGCTCCGATGCGATGAACATCAATGGCAAGAACGGCCTGGCCTGCATCACCAAGCTCGCGGATTTGAATGAGCCGGTGGTAATCCGGCCGCTGCCCGGCCTGCCGGTAATCCGCGACCTGATCGTCGATATGTCGCAATTTTTCAAACAATATCACTCGATCAAGCCGTACTTGCAGAACGACACGCCGGCACCGGAGAAAGAGCGCCTGCAGTCGCCGGCGGATCGCGAGGAACTGAACGGTCTTTACGAGTGCATCCTGTGCGCCTGCTGCTCGACCGCGTGCCCGTCGTTCTGGTGGAACCCGGACAAATTCGTCGGCCCGGCGGGCCTGCTGCAGGCATACCGCTTTATTGCCGATACGCGGGACGAGGCCATCAATGAGCGTCTTGATAACCTCGAAGACCCGTACCGCCTCTTCCGCTGCCATTCGATCATGAACTGCGTCGA